>JAODMV010000160.1 GCA_025464875.1 Arthrobacter sp.
CCACGACCACGAGATCATCGAACTGCACCCGCACACCCACTCCCAGACCACGCCGGATGTCCGGGTCCGGGAACAGTCCGTGCAGGACTCCGACATGCCCGGCCCGCGCCACTAGCGCCGGGGCGCCGCCTCGAGGTCAGTGCCCGTGGATGCGTTCGTCGCCGAGCAGCTTCTGGGTCACCTTGACCTCGGGGTGCACCATCACCACCGATCCGTTTCCCTTCCACGCGCCCAGCGACTGGGCCAGGGCCGCTTCCAGGCCCTCCCCGGCCGGAACCAGAAGCCGCATGCCTTCGTCGTGTGCCGCGGCGAAACGTTCCAGCAGTTCACCGTGTGTGAGCGCTGTCCCCGCGGAGGTCAGCACGGCGCGCCCCGACGCCTCCGGGTCCCGGTGCGCCAGGAAAACGTCTCCGTGCGAGCGCACCTCGGCGGCGTAATCCACGACGCCGGAGGGCAGCTCACCCTGCCAGCGCATGGCCAGCGCGGGCAGCGCTACCGCCAGAACGGCGTCGAAGCCACCCTCGGCCGAGCCGGGCCCGGGAGCCGCGGTGGCCAGCAGTTCGGCCTCCGCGTCGTCGAAGACCACTTCCATGCCGAGCTGCCAGGCCGCCAGGGCAAGGATCACTGACTTCCAATGGGCCGGGAGGTCCAGCCGCAGCCGGGTCCCCGGCTCAGCGTCCAGCTCGTCCTGCAAAAGGTTGCTCGTTTTGGCCACCCAGTTGTCCAACACCCGGCCCGAGAGTTCAACGCGCTCGGAGTCGGGCCCGTACCAGGTGAGGCGGGGCGAGGTGGACTGGCCGGAACGCAGCTCTGTCATCAGTTCGATTGCCGGGATGCTCATGGCTTCATCTTGTCACGGCTCCGACTGCCGTGATCTCCGTCATAGCCCCGCCGGGCGGCTCCGCCCGGCGGGGAGGGCCGGCCCCGAAAGTTCCCCGGAAATTCACTAAGAACCCACCGAAGCGGCCGGCGGCCCCCATATCGCGGAAGTTCCCTCCACCGCGGCCAAAAATTCCCGGGCGTGGCGTCCCCCGCTTTGGGCCCTGCGTTGATTATTATCTCCGCCGTGGCTTGACTCCCGGATACTTACACGCGTGTAATTAGGTATCGAAAGCCGATGCGCACGAACCGCCACGCAACCGAATGTGTGCGAGTGCCAGACAGAGGCTGCAAAATCAGAAGGGAACGCCATGGGGCTTGCAGAGCGTATCCATGAACATGCCGTCGTCGCCGGCCAGGCGACGACGAAGTACCGCTCGCGCGGGGTGCCGAGTGACTGGTATGTCGATCCGGCCGATCCGGACGCCGCAGACCGCTACGTCGATGGTGCCAGGGATTCGCTGCAGGACCAGGCCACGGCCTTCCTCGCGGCCCACGACGAACTTTTGGCCGGCGCTCCGGACCAGGACGACGAGCTGCTCGACCCGCCGATGGAACTGCCGCCGCTGAACACTGGCGCGAGCACCCAGGCGGTCTGGATCGGATTGCCCTCCCACCAGGACTTCGACGATGAAGGCGAGCTGGGATGGCAGACCGACGCCCTGTGTGCGCAGACGGACCCGGAGGCGTTCTTCCCCGAGAAGGGCGGCTCCACCCGCGACGCCAAGAAGGTCTGCGGAGCGTGCAACGTGCGGGCCCAGTGCCTCGAATACGCCTTGTCGAACGATGAGCGCTTCGGAATCTGGGGAGGCCTCTCCGAGCGCGAGCGCCGTCGGCTGAGGAAGCGAGCGATCTAATTCTTCAGGAAGTACGAGTCACCGCCGTCGTGGTCTCCCACGACGGCGGTGACTTTCTCCCCAGGACCCTGGCGGCGCTGGCGGCCCAGACGCGCCCGGCCGATGCCTTCATCGGGATCGACACCGGCTCCCTCGACGACTCGGCGGCCCGGCTCGAAGAAGCGTTCGGCAAAGCCAACGTCACCGTCTTCGAGCAGGCCAAGAGCGGAATGGGCGCCGCCGTCCTGGCCGGCCTCAGTGCCCTCTCGCCGTGGCCTTCGGAGCACGCGGCCCCGGGCCGCCCGCCGGGTTCCGAGTGGATCTGGCTCCTGCACGACGACGCCGCACCGGCACCGGAGGCCCTCGCCGAGCTCCTCCATGCCGTGGAGCGGGCACCGTCGGTCACCGTTGCCGGCTGCAAGCAACTGGATTGGCACGCCGAACGGCGGCTGATCGACGTCGGCCTTTCCACGAGCCGCTGGGCCGAGCGGCTGACGCTGATCGACGCCGACGAGCTCGACCAGGGGCAGTACGACGCCCGCAGCGACACCTTTGCCGTCAACTCCGCCGGCATGCTGGTCCGCCGCGACGTCTGGGAGGATCTGCGGGGCTTCGATCCGGCCCTTCCGGGCAGCGGCGACGACGTGGACTTCTGCTGGCGCAACCGCCTCGCCGGACACCGGGTGGTGGTGGTCCCCAGCGCGAGGATGTTCCACGTTTCCCACCGCCCCCATGCGCTGGGCAACGCGTCGGCGGCCCGGAAGGCCCAGGTGCATCTGCGGCTTAAGCATTCGGCCGGCTGGAAGGTCCCGCTGCACGCCGCCGGCGCACTCCTGGGGAGCCTTTTCAAACTTGTCCTGAGCATCGCCGTCAAGGACCCGGGCCACGGATTCTCCCAACTGCTCGCGACGTTCGCCGCGCTGGGACGCCCCGCCGCCGTGATTCGCGGCCGGCGGGATGCCGCCCGCACCCGGCGCATCCGGCGCTCCGTCATCAAGGGTCTGCAGACGCCGCGGCGTGAGGTCTGGGCCCACCGGCGCTCCCTCATGGAAGCGCTGGGTGCGGATGACTCCGGCGACGGGTTCTCCGGCCTCGATCCGCTGGCCGAGCAGCCCAGCGGCGACTCCGCCGACGACTTTGCCGCCCTGGCCACCCCGGAGCGTGGCTGGGTCGGAAACGGCGCCCTGCTCGCCGTGCTGCTGACCGCGGCCGCGTCCCTGATCGGGCTGCTCGGCGTGTTCCGTGCCGAAGCAGTCACCGGCGGCGCGCTGATCCCCGTCTCCGGGCGGCTGACCGACATCTGGAACCATGCCTCCGGCTGGTGGATCACCCTGGGTGCCGGCCTTCCCGGCCATGGGGACCCGTTCGACTATGTCCTGTGGGTCCTTGGCGCGCTCGGCGCTGGCGACGCCAACGGCGCCCTGATCTGGCTCCTGGTTCTTGCCATGCCGCTGTCCGCGCTGGGCGCCTGGTTCGCCGCCGGCGCCCTGACGCAGCGGCGCCGGCTGCGCCTGGCGGCAGCCCTCGTCTGGGCCGGGGCGCCGGCCCTGCAGGTGGCCCTGAACCAGGGCCGCGTGGGTGCTCTGCTCGCCCACGTTCTGATGCCGGTGCTCGTGCTGGCGCTGCTGCGCGCCACCGGCACCGCCGCGGGCCGCGGCAACTACGCCGTCCCGGCCGCGGGGGAGCGGCGCTTTCCGCTGAAGCCCCCGGTCAGGCCCGGAATCAACGGGACCCCCTCCTGGACCGCTGCGGCTGCCGCCGGCCTTGCGCTGGCAGTGGTCACCGCGGCGGCCCCCGCGCTCCTGGTGCCCTCCGTCGTCGTGGTGGCACTGTGGGCCGTGCTGCTGGGGCGCCGGGGCCGCACGCTCTGGTGGGTGCCGGTTCCCAGCCTTGCGCTCTTTTTGCCGTTCCTTGCCTCCGTTCTCGACCGCCCCCGGGCCGCGCTGGCGGATCCCGGTATGCCGCTGCCCTTCGACGGGGCGCCGCTTTGGCAACAGGCACTGGGCCAGCCGCTCCGTTTCGAGGCCGGCGGCGGGCTCACCGGGCTGACGGCGTTCGGCGGTGCCGCAGCGTCCCCGGTGCCCTGGGCGCTGCTGCTGGCATTGCTGCTGGGCCTGCCCGTCCTGCTGCTGGCCCTTAGCGCCCTCTTTCCGCCGGGCCGGCTGGTCCCCGGGCGGCCGTCGCGGGTCGCCCGCTGTCTGTGGGCCTCGGCGGTGCTCCTGCTCGCCGGCGGCTGGCTGGCCGGGCACGTGGCGACCGCTGTGAGCGCCGACGTCCTGGTCGCCCCGTTCACCGGACCCGCCGTGTCCGCCGCGGCCTTTGTGCTGCTCGCCGCCGCCCTGATCGGCGCGGAAGCCCTGCTCGACTCGGCCGATCAGGCCGCCGCGGCGTCGCTGGGCCGCAAGATCATGATCCGCTCCACCGCGGTGGCGGCCACGGTCCTCCTGATCGCCGGCCCGCTGGCCGGCCTCACCGTCTGGGCCGCGCAAAACCTGCTCCAGCCCACCGCCGCTGCGCCATCGACGGCTTCCGCGGCTTCCCTGGGAGCCGGCGGACTCGGCACGCCCCGGCTGGTGGAGCCGAGCATGGCCCGCACCCTCCCGGTGACCGCGATCGACCGCGGCGAAGGGCCCGAACAGGCCCGGACGCTGCGCATCTCCACCGGCGAGAACGGCACCTACGACGCGTCGCTCATCAGGGGGGCAGGCACCACGCTCGACGCGCTGTCCACGGTCGCCGCCGCCCGCAGCATCATGGGCGGACCGGGGAACGAGACCGTCCGCAACGATGACGCAGTCGCCGGATCCATCCGCAGCGTCGTCGCCACGATCGTGGCAGGACAGGGCGTGGATCCCCGCGAAGACCTCGAGCGCCTCGGCGTCGGTTTCGTGGTCCTGCGCGCATCCGACACCGCGGCCCAGCTGACGGCCAGCAGAATGGACGCCGTCCCCGGCCTCGTCGCCGTCGGAAAGACCGACGTCGGCTGGCTCTGGCGCATCAGCCCGCTGAACCAGCCGGTCATCAACGCCGCCGACGTCGCCCACCGCGTGCGGATTGTCGACGGCGCCGGCGCCGCCATCGCCCTGCTTCCCTCGGCGGCAGTGTCGGCCGGAACCGGAGTGCCGGCCGGGCCGGAAGGCCGCCTGGTGGTTCTGGCCGAACGTGCCGATCCGGGCTGGAACGCCTGGCTCGACGGCCGACGCCTGACCCCTACGACGTCGGAGTGGGCGCAGGCGTTCACGCTGCCCGCGGAGGGCGGCCAGCTCAGCATCCGCTATGAAACCCCCTGGGCCATCTGGGCTGGACTCGGCCAGGCGGTCGTGCTCGGACTGACCGTCCTGCTGGCCATCCCCATGCCGGCCCGCAGGCCGAACACCGGCCTGTCCCGGGACGAAGGCTCCCTGCGTAAGGAACACCAGCATGCCTAAGGACCACAAGGACGCCAAGGACACCGGAACGCCCCCGGAGCCCGCCACGCCAGTTCCGGCCGACGCGCCGGACGAGCAGCCGGCAGGCAAGCCGCCGGGCAAGCGTTCCGGGAGGCGGAGCAGACCAGGACGGGCGGGAACGCCCGGCACCGCGGCGGGCAAAGCGGCCGCGCCGGGGCTGCCCCGCCCCGCCGGCCGTGCGGGCGCCGGGAGGGTAGGAGGGCTCCTGTCCGCCCTCGCCCTCGTCGCCGCAGGCGGAGCCCTCGTGTCCGCGGCGTCGCTGGCGCCCCAGAGTGCCAGCAGCAGGCAACTCGAGACGCCTCTGGCGGCTGTGCCCGCCGGCAGCAGCGTCGGCGTCTGCCCGGGCCCCGCCCGGCTGCTCGAAGGCACCCCCGTAGGCACCGATCCCCAGTTCAGCCCGGAATCCGCGACGGCAAGAAGTACGATCAATGCCGTCGTGCTGAGCGCCAGCTCGGGGATCGTCCCGGGCAGCCGGCTGGCCTCGCTGAAGGGCAGCCCGCTGGTGGAGCTCGCCAAGCCCCCGGCGGAATCCGCGGCCGCAGCCCCCGCAGCCGCCCCGCCGGTGCTGCTGGCCGCAGTGGTGTCCGAGCGCGAGGTGGACGCCGGGAGCGTCCTCAGCGCCGATCCGCAAGGAAACCGGCAGGCGGCGGCCGGCGCCGTGATGAACTACACCGCCGGCGACGGAGACCTCCGCGGCTCCGCCACCGCAGCCTGCCAGCAGCCCGCCAACGATCTCTGGCTGGTCGGTGCGAGCACTGCACTCGGCCGGACAGCCGTCCTCAGCCTCAGCAACGCCTCCAGCACCCCGGCGACGGTGAGCCTCGAACTCTTCGGCGCCCGGGGCCTGATCCAGGCCCCGGGAAGCCGCGGACTCCTGGTGGCGCCCGGCACCACCCGCTCCATCATCCTGGCGGGCCTGGCTCCGGGGCAGGAGCGGCTGAGCGTTCGGGTGCGCAGCGCCGGCGGCCCGGTCTCCGCGGTCATCCAGCAAAGCGTGCTCCGCGGGCTCACACCCGGCGGCGTTGACTTCATTGCCCCGGGCACCGCCCCGGCGATCCGCCAGGTGATCTCCGGAATCGACATACAGGATCCGGCGGCCCTGGCGGGGCTCCTCGCAAAACCCGGCTTCGCCGACGCAGGCCCGGCCCTTCAGCTCACCGTTCCCGGCTCCGCCGACGCGGTGGTCGAAATCAAGCTCTACGGACGGGACGGCCAGAAAGCCCTGCGCGGCGGCGGGGTGATCACGGCGAAAGCCGGGGCGGTCACGGAAGTTTCGCTGGCCGGCGTGCCGGCCGGCCCCTACACTCTGGCGGCCAGCTCGGACGTCTCCTTCGCCGCCGCCGCGCGCGTCACCCGGGGGCTCGCGTCCGAAAAGGCAAGCGACCTCGCGTGGTCGCCGGCCTCGGCCAGGCTCGGCAGCCAGCACGTGGTCCCCGTGCCCCGCTCCGGGGACCGGTTCCTCGTGTTCGGCGCGCCGGAGGGCAGGGCCCGCATCTCCTACACGCCGGTTACCGCCGACGGAAAGATCCGGGCCGCGGCCGCCGCCGACATCGCCGGGGGGACGACCGCATCCATCACGGTCCCCGCAGACATCGACGGCTCACCCCTGGTGGGCTACCTCGTCTCCGCCGCCGGCGATCCGGCCTATGGCGCGGTCCTGCTGCAGCAAGACGGACGGCAGGACATCTCAGCCATCGCGGTGGCTCCGGGCGTGGCAGGACAAGAGCAGGTCCCGGTCACGCTGGGGTACTGAGCCGGGGCAGGCACCGAAAAACCGGTGGGGGCTCCTGGCTAGTACCGCCGCCGGTAGACCGGGTCCAGGGATTCGGGAGGCACGCCGAGCATCTCCGCCGTGTGCTCGACGACGACGTCGTGCACCAGGTCCTGAAGTTCCTCACGGCTGTCGCACGCCTGCTCCACCACTCGGCGGTACAGGGTGATGACCGGCCCCTCCTCGGCCGTGGCCGGCGTGTAGGCTCCCATCGGCGCGGCGAGGCGGTCCGCAACCAGCATCTCCAGCCCCGGCGGGATCTCGTCAACGGCAAAGCGGACGCCGTCGAGCGGCTTGCCCCAGATATCGTGCAGGCGCTGCGCCGAGTCCAGTACCAGGTCGTCGAAACGGTCCGAGCGGGTCCGGTAGCCGGGCAGCGTGGGAAGGAGGAGTTCCCCGCGAAGCCCCCGGCCGTGCCTGTTCCTGCGGCGTTGCAGGAAACCCTTCCCCTTGGCGGCGCCGTCCGTGCGTCCGGCGCCGGGGTCAGCCAAGCGGACCGTGAACCCCGGATCTTGGTGCGATGACTGCATATGTTGACTCTAAACCCGACGGATGATTTTCGCGATACAGTACGGTCCGTGGCGACACGGTCCCGCCGTCGGAGCGCGCACAGCGCATTGCCGCCGATACCGTCCCCCTTGCAAGGGACACCGTCCGGACCAAGGCGGCCCCGGTCAGCCGCCGGGCGGCGTTTCAATGCGCGCTCCCGCGGGCCGAGGGAGTAGTCTGTGATCTCGTGGGTGCAATTCGTCTTTGTTCAAGGTCGGCCTGCCGTAATTCAGCGGTGGCCACTTTGACGTACGTCTATGCCGACTCCACCGCCGTGCTGGGACCCCTGGCCACCTACGCCGAGCCGCACTGTTATGACTTGTGCGAGCAGCACGCGAGTTCCCTGACCGTGCCGCGTGGCTGGGAAGTGTTGCGCCTGGCGATGCCGGCGACCCCCGCCGGGCCCGGACCTGACGACCTGCTGGCCCTGGCCAACGCCGTCCGTGAGGCGGCAGCCCGGCCGGGCGCCGCGGAGCAGGTCAAGGGGCAACGCACCCCGCACCCCGCCCTGGAAGCTCCGGCCGCGGGCGAGGGCACCCGCCGGGGGCACCTGCGCATCTTGCGCGAGCCTTCCTGAGTCGCCAACTGGCGGTAGGCTGGGAACTGCAAAAATCCGTAAGCCATCGGCGCCTGCTGCGGCGCCCACCAGGGAGCGTTCACCATGCCCAAGCTCAGCCCCGAACTGTTGTCTGTCCTGCGATGCCCCGTCACCGGGTCGACGCTGGTGCAGGAAGGCGATGAGCTCGTCACTGTCACGGCAGGTGAGGCCGGCGAAAAGCTGCGTTACCCCATCGAAGACGGCATCCCCCTGCTGCTGCCGCCGGAACTGCTCCCGGCAGCCACCTCGGCCGCCGCTGACCAGCACGCCGGCGATTCTCCAGCCCGCTAACCCAAAGGATTCACATGACTTTCGACTTCAAGATCGCGGACATCTCCCTGGCCGAGGCGGGCCGCCATCAGATCCGCCTCGCCGAGCACGAAATGCCGGGGCTCATGTCCCTGCGCGAGGAGTTCGGCGCGAGCCAGCCGCTCAAGGGCGCCCGGATCGCAGGCTCCCTGCACATGACGGTCCAGACCGCCGTGCTGATCGAGACGCTCACCGCTCTCGGTGCCGAAGTCCGCTGGGCCTCCTGCAACATCTTCTCCACCCAGGATGAAGCCGCCGCTGCCGTCGTCGTCGGCACGGGAACCGTTGAGGACCCGCAGGGCGTGCCCGTGTTTGCCTGGAAGGGCGAGACGCTGGAGGAATACTGGTGGACGGCGCAGCAAATCCTCACCTGGCCGGGCGCCGACAGCAACCCGGACCTGGGCCCGAACATGATCCTGGACGACGGCGGCGACGCCACCATGCTCGTGCACAAGGGTGTTGAATTCGAGGCCCTCGGGGCCGTCCCGTCCGCCGCGGCGGACGAATCCGAGGAAGGCCGGGTGTTCCTGGACGTGCTGCGAGCCTCCCTGCAGGAGGATCCGCAGAAGTGGACCCGCATCGGCTCGCGCCTGCTCGGCGTCACCGAGGAGACCACGACCGGTGTGCACCGCCTCTACCAGCTGGCGGAGCAGGGCAAGCTGCTGTTCCCGGCGATCAACGTCAACGACTCGGTCACCAAGAGCAAGTTCGACAACAAGTACGGCATCCGCCACTCCCTGCCGGACGGCATCAACCGCGCCACCGACGTGCTCATGGGCGGCAAGGTCGCCGTCGTGTGCGGCTACGGTGACGTGGGCAAGGGCGCCGCAGAGGCGTTCCGCGGCCAGGGCTCCCGCGTGATCGTCACCGAGATCGATCCCATCAATGCTCTCCAGGCAGCCATGGACGGCTACCAGGTCGCAAAGCTCGAATCCGTCCTCAGTGAGGGCCACATCTTCATCACCACGACGGGCAACAAGGACGTCATCATGGCCGAGCACATGGCCGGCATGCGGGACAAGGCCATCGTGGGAAACATCGGCCACTTCGACAACGAGATCGACATGGCCGGGCTGGCCCGGATTCCGGGCATCAAGAAGGTCGAGATCAAGCCGCAGGTGCACGAGTGGGTCTTCGACGAAGGCACTGCCGAAGAGCGGTCCATCATTCTCCTCTCCGAAGGACGGCTCCTGAACCTCGGCAATGCCACCGGGCATCCCTCCTTCGTGATGAGCAACTCCTTCGCCAACCAGACGATCGCCCAGATCGAACTCTTCACCAAGCGGGACCAGCCCGAGGGTGAGCGCGAGTACGAAAAGCAGGTCTATGTGCTGCCGAAGATCCTCGACGAGAAGGTGGCACGGCTGCATCTTGACGCCCTGGGCGTGGAACTGACCGAGCTGTCCAAGGACCAGGCCGCTTACCTGGACCTGGACGTGGCCGGCCCGTACAAGCCGGAGCACTACCGCTACTAGGAGCGGCGGCGCACCGCGGCAGGGCCCCGGGCCGCGGCCCGGGGCCCTGCCGCGGTGAGCTGATCCTGGCTCAGCGGAGAACGGCCGGCGCGGGTTTTCGCCTATGCTGGCCTAGGGCATCGTGCGCTCCGGTACGGTAGTAAACGCAGTGGGGGACACAGGACGTGGTCATGACTGAAGAGAGCGGACGCCGCAGCCGG
>JAODMV010000352.1 GCA_025464875.1 Arthrobacter sp.
GGTCGTCCGTGTGTGACCGTCGCCAAGCCGAGCGTGTAGCCCGGTCCCTGCCCCAACCCTATGACTGCGCAGGCGACTAGCAGACCCGGGTAGGACCGCGCCTCCAGTGAGAGGGCGGCAAGCGCAGTTCCGACTAGGAGAGGAATGAGCACATGCCAGGCGCGCAGACGAAGGATTGCTCGAAGTGAAAAAGGCGCATAAACACTGCCGCCGAGGTGGAAAAGGCTGCGCCGTTGTCCGGCCGCCGAGGCGCCGCTCGGGACGTGCGTGTCCCGACAGTCGATTTGCGCGGCGTCCGGTAAGCCGGTCCCGCACTGCGACACTCTCGCGCCGCTGTTGGGTGGGGACGAGCCGACCGGTGCGGAGAGGGACCCGGTCGTGCTCTGGACAGGCGGGCAGGAACTTCGTAGATTCATAACAGTCCCAAAGGTGGGACCCTTTGCCGCCGGGTGCACGGCCGCAAAGAGAGCCGCTGTAGCCGCACGGTGGCACATTGATGCACCCGCGGAAAAGAGCCCGTAATGGCCACCTCGCACTTCGCACAATTCCTCCTTGAGGCCACGGTCCCGGATGAAACGCACTGCCCTCTGGGGCCGGACTGTCTCTACCCCGCCACGGACTGACGGTGTCCATCCACCCCGGCGCCTACCCCACGGACGGCGCGCCTCCGCCCCCGGACAGCCCGCTTCGGTGCGGTACATGCCGGACGGACAGGCACCTGAGAATCAGCTCCATCGAGGAGCTCAGCCCGCCCTCGAACGCGATGGTCCAAGTGTCTTACGCCTGCAACGCCTGCGGGCTCTTCTCCACCCATCCGGCCGACGTCGCTCAGGTCGCCCTTGCCCTGAGCCGCGCGGGAGGGGCATCCGAGGTGGTCATCTTCCGGGGGCAGTACATCCACTGTGGGCCCGTCATGGAACGAATCGGTTCAGCGCTGCGGCGCCTCCAAGCCCCGTCCCCCGCGGACAAGGATGTTGACGTCTACATCCCAACCCGGGTCTTGCGGTGCGTCTGGTGCGGCTTCAGGATCGAGCTGCCCGACTAGCCGCCGGTCAATGCCAAGGACGGATTTCTGCAGCGGCACAGCTCCTAGTGCCCCGGGTACGTCGTTAGGGCTGCACGGCGTCAAAGAAGCGATAGTCCGAAGGAGCCCATGGGGCTGTGGCTTCGTGCGCCCTGGGCCGGATGAAGTGCGTGTCCTCGTCGGTGAGCACTTTTTCGCCGTGCAAGTCGACGTCGGCGTTTCCGCTGGTTTCCTTGTTGAAAATGGCTGTCAGGGTCCCAAAAATCTTGAGCCTCTTCTGGAATTGGTCTCGTGGGCCAGCGCCCGCCTCCAGTAGCCAGGGTCCATGCGTTGGGCTCGCGGACTGGGCTCTCGTAAAATTGGAGACAGACCCCGTTCTCAGCGCCACCATGAGGCCAGTTACGATTCGTCCGCCGGTCGTCGACCTTGGGGGCGAACTCGAGAGGGTTCAGGAATGGGAGGACAGGCGTCAGGATCGTCCTGATCCCCGTGGTGGACGCGATACGACGACCGTCATGGATCACCGCGCATCTACTCGGCCAGGGTGTCGACCTTCTGCGATGTCGGCTTAGGCGTGGTGAGGATCCTGTATCTGCGGCAGGGTTACGTGGAGCTCGACGGCAAGCGCAAAACCGCCGTTCCTCGGTTGGCAGGAGGCTGATACGACTGTCGGTCGAAGCGTCGCCCGCCTTGAGACGCTCGCGACGGGCCACTACGCCCAGTGCACCCTCGGAGCAGGCCGCATACCCGACTGCAAATAGCTGTTCGGGGTGATGGGACGCTTCCTCACCGGAAACGATGTGGCAAGAAACCCGGGCCGGTTCATCGGGCGCCACCGCTCCAGCACCTTTCACACCGCGATGAAATACAGAAGTAACGCCCTGGCCGCGGCGGTGTAAAATCCAGTCAGAGAACCGAAGAGGGCTGCGGGATCGCCGGTCCAAGTTCAGGGCCGACGACCGTTCCGTCTTCGTTCTCCGCGCAATTCATATCCTCATGACCGCCTGCGCCCTGCGCGTGGACGGCAGGCACAACCGACGGTTTGCTCAGCGAACCACCGCGACGAGGACCGCCCCTGGGGCGGCTTCCTCGCATGAAGTCGAGCACTCGTCACGACCGAGGACGATTCCGAGAGCCTCGACGTGCACGTCGATCGGCTGGGACACAACTTTCCGGTCGACCCCTGGGCGAGGGCGCGGGGCGTACGGCTCATCACAATTGGACATCACATGCGACCTCTCGTCATTCGCAGTGCCATCGTCGCCTCGCTCGGAGGCCTGATCTTCGGTTTCGACACCGCCGTGATCTCGGGGACCACCGAGGCGCTGCAACGGGAGTTCAACCTCGACCCAGGAGGCCTCGGATTCACCGTGGCCACCGCGCTCATCGGCACCATCGTGGGAGCCCTGGCCGCCGGAGCACCGGCGGACAGGTATGGACGCAAGAAGATGCTCTTCGTGATCGGCGCCCTCTTCGTGGTCGGCGCGCTGGGCTCTGCACTGGCCACGGACCACACTGCGTTCATGATCTTCCGGTTCCTCGGGGGCATCGGGGTGGGCATGGCCAGCGTGTGCGCCCCGATCTACACCGCCGAGATCTCCCCGGCCGCCTACCGCGGTCGCCTGGTGGGCCTGGTCCAGTTCAACATCGTGCTCGGCATCCTGCTGGCGTACCTGTCGAACTACCTGATCAGAATTTCCCTGACTGTCGATGTCGCCTGGCGATGGATGTTCGGGGTGATGGCGATTCCGGCGGTCGTCTTCCTGCTACTGCTGCTCACGGTGCCTGAGACACCACGCTGGCTGATGAGTGTCGGCCAGGACAAGGAGGGCATCGAGGTCTTGCGCCGGCTGTGCACCACCCAGGCCGAGTGTGACCTGGCGGCAAGGGAGATCCGCGCCGAGCTGGCCGCCAAGGAGAATGCCCCCAACGTCCCGTTCTTCACCCCCCAGCACCGCAGTGTCATCCTGTTGGCCGTAGCCATCGCCGCGTTCAACCAGCTCTCGGGCATCAACGCGATCCTGTACTACGCCCCCGCGGTCCTCACCAAGGCCGGCGCGTCCACGAACGACGCCTTCCTGATGAGCGTCGCAGTGGGCCTGATGAACCTGATCGCTACCATGGCCGCGCTGACGATCATCGACCGTTTCGGACGGCGCCGGCTCATGCTGGTCGGCTCGATCGGGTACCTGATCAGTCTCGGCTTCCTCGCCGCCGTGATGTTCTACTACGAGCCCAACTTCACCCCGACCTCCAGCCTCCTGGTGCTCATCGGTCTGCTCGTGTTCATCGCCGCTCACGCCTTCGGTCAGGGCGCCGTGATCTGGGTGTTCATCTCCGAGATCTTCCCCAACCGCATCCGCGGCCGCGGGCAATCGCTGGGAAGCCTGACCCATTGGGTGTTCGCGGCAATCACCTCTTGGGCGTTCCCCCCGGTGATCGCAGCATTGGGCGGCGGATGGGCCTTTTCAATTTTCTTCGTCTGCATGATCGGACAGCTGATCTGGGTCCTGAAGGTGATGCCGGAAACCAAGGGCGTACCGCTGGAAGAGATGGAAGAAAAACTCGGGCTCGTGCACAATCCTGCCTCCGCCTGAGCGAACCAGAAGGATACGTGTGATCCCGTGCAGACCGGTGAAAATCTTGCCTGACCTCCTCCAGTGGGCAAGCCGGTTGAAGCTCCACATGGTTCCGTACGCCCGAGAAGAGAAAGTTGATCAATGCCTAGTTCCCCGACACACCAACCCCGTAGACGTGGTCGATGTTGGCCGGCCGAATGAATCCGCGTCACTGGTATCCGTCCATTGTCTGCGTTGTCCTGGAAAGCGTTCGAGAAGCAACCCGATAGCCCGCGCGGTACGGACGGCAGGGCAGAGCCTGCCGCGCCTAAGCCCTGGCCTTGATCACCGTGACAGCCTTGCGCTGGCCCATCGTCAGTCCCATCCCTCAAGGATGTCCCCCCACACCTTCCCGGACCTTTTCCAATGAGGGAACGTCCGGCCAGACGGACCTGTTCCACGAGTCAACGCGCCCTCTTGACCCTCGATGGACGGCGGGGTAGACCTGAAATTGGGAGCATCCCTCCTAGCGGACAGCGCCGGATGACGGCGGTTGCGTGAGGGGATGTTGGCAGGTCGGCTTCGTCGTAAAAGACGATCGCTCAACGGGACGCAGCAAATCGGGACGGGCAGTAGCGGTCTCATCGAGCCCTCCACCACGTCGGCCAGTGCCCCCAAGGATGGAACCACCACCGCAGCGGAAAGTAGATGGATCAAATGGCACGAGTAATGATTGATTGCCGCAAGATGCCGAGCGAGACGAATTGTTCGCTGACCATTGCCGGAACGGAGGAGGAAGTCCTCAAGGCCGCAGCCGAGCACGCCATCTCGACACATGGCCATGCAGATAACCCAGAGCTCCGGGAGGAACTCCGCGGTCAGCTCGAACCGGCAGAGGCCGCGATGGCCTGAGAGCAGCAACGAAGCATCCGCCCCGACCCTTCACGGACCACCCTGACAGGATTTCCGTCAGCTGCAAGGTGGACCAGAGGGTGCCCGTTTCCCGACCCGCGCAGCCCTCAGGCGCGTATCATCGTCACGATCCGCCGATGGGAGCATGCCGCCAGCCGCTCCAAGCTTGGGTGTATTGACGCCTCCATTCCTGCACTCCCTTATCGCGCGGGGTAAAGCTTTGAGGCGCTGCATGACGCCATCGACATCGGTGACTATGGAGGTGTTCACGCCGGAACCAGACGCCTGGTACTCGCAGAACTATGTATCGCGCAGCCATCCCGAATCCCTTCCCCCAAGCAATCCGGCCATGAGACGAGAAGATAAATTGTCCTGATGGCACAGTCGGGTGCCAACAGAACTGGCCGGGATTGGTGTTCACTCTGCCCTGTGGCTGTGGAATAGCCGCGGCGTGCTGTACGTTGCACGAGGATCAGTCAACATTCCAGAAAAGAGAACAAGCCACGTGGCAACCGATTACGACGAAGTCCGTTCCGACGTCAAGGAATCGCAGGAGAACTCCCTGGAGGCGCTGCAGTCGGCGAACGCACCGGACGCCCGCAGCGTCGTCCTGGAACTCGATGAGGCCGACGGCCTGGACGGGCATGG
>JAODMV010000353.1 GCA_025464875.1 Arthrobacter sp.
TCATCGGGACGCGGCTGGGAGACCTCGCCGACCGCGCGCCACATGCCGTCGCGGGCAAAGACCTCGCGGTCGTGGGCGTAGTACAGGCCCGGCAGCTCGATGCCTTCGCGCTCGATGTAGCGCCACACGTCCAGCTCGGTCCAGTTGCTGATCGGGAAGGCCCGGACGTGCTGGCCCACGGTGTGGCGGCCGTTGTACAGGTTCCACAGCTCGGGGCGCTGGTTGCGCGGGTCCCACTGGCCGAATTCGTCGCGCAGGCTCAGGATCCGCTCCTTGGCGCGGGCCTTGTCCTCGTCGCGGCGGCCGCCGCCGAAGACGGCGTCGAATTTGTTGCGCTGGATCGCGTCCAGCAGCGGCACGGTCTGCAGCGGGTTGCGGGTACCGTCGGCGCGTTCGGCCAGCTCGCCGCTGTCAATGAACTCCTGCACGCTGCCGACGACGAGCTTGAGCCCGAGCCGGTCCACCGTGCGGTCGCGGAACTCGAGAACCTCCGGGAAGTTGTGGCCGGTGTCCACGTGCAGCACCGGGAACGGCACCTTGCCCGGCCAGAACGCCTTCGTGGCCAGGTGCAGCATCACCACGGAGTCCTTGCCGCCGGAGAACAGCAGCGCCGGCTTCTCGAACTCGGCCACGACCTCGCGGATGATGTGGATGGCCTCGGACTCGAGCGTGTCCAGGGAGGAGAGGCGCGCCGTCTTCGAGGAAGCAGCGTCAAGATCCAGCACAGACAGCTCCAGGTCCTGGTTCGTGGTTTGAGTGCTCATACGTGTAGCCCGCATTCTGTCTTGTCGGTTCCTGCCCAGCGTCCGGCGCGAGGATCATCGCCGGGCGCCACCTTCCGGGTGCAGGGCTGGCAGCCAATGGACGGGTAGCCCTGCGAAAGCAGCGGGTTGACGGGAAGGAGATTGTCATCGGAGTACTGCACCAGCTGCTCGAAGCTCCACGCCGCGACCGGGTTGACCTTGACCAGGCCGTTGGCGTCGTCCCATGTGATCAGCGGGGTGTTCGTGCGGGTCGGCGCCTCGTCCCGGCGGACCCCGGTGAACCAGAGTTCGTAGCCGGCGAGGGTGCGGCGCAGCGGCGCCACCTTCCGCAGCGCGCAGCACTGGGCCGGGTCGCGGGCGAAGAGGTCCTTGCCGAGCAGCCGGTCCTGCTGTTCAACCGTGTTCTCCGGGAGGACGTCCACCACGTTCACGCGCAGGTTCGCGGCGACCTCGTTGCGGGTCGCATAGGTCTCGGGGAAGTGGTAGCCGGTCTCGAGGAACAACACGTCGACGCCGGGTAGCTGGTCCGCCACCAGGGCCGGCAGCACGGCGTCGGCCATGGAGCAGGCGACCGCCACGGCGGAGAGCTCGAAGTTGCGCGCGACCCAGGCGATGACGTCCCGGGCCGGGGCGTCCCAGCCGAGCTCGGCGGTGCCGGCCTCGGCGAGGGCCTTGAGCTCCTCGTGGGAACGCAGGGCAGGCCCTGCTACGGCGGCCGCCGTAGCGGCGGCCGTCGTAGCGGCGGCGGCGAGAGCCGCCACCTCGAGGGGAGCAGCCGCCTCAACTACCGGGTCGATGCCGGCGGCGTGCTTGCTCACTGGAGATCGCCCTCATCCGCGGCGTGGGCCCACTCGGCGAAGGTCTGGCCCTCGGCGCGGTCGGCCACGAACTTGCGGACGACGCGCTCCACATAGTCGGGCAGGTTCTCGGCGGTGACCTTGAGGCCGCGGACGGTGCGTCCCAGGCCGGCCTCTTCCCGGCTCGAGGACGCCAGCCCGCCGCCCAGGTGGACCTGGAAGCCGGGGGTGGGGTCGCCGTCGGGCGTCGGCAGCATCATGCCCTTGAGCCCGATGTCCGCGGTCTGGATGCGGGCGCAGGAGTTGGGGCAGCCGTTGATGTGCAGCGACAGGGCGTGCGGCAGCTGGCCGCCGTCCGCGAGGTCCGCGAGGCGGCGCTCCAGCTCGGCGACGGCGGTGGCGGCCGTGACCTTGGTTTCGACGATGGCCAGCTTGCAGAACTCGATGCCGGTGCAGGCGATGGTGCCGCGGCGGAACACGGACGGGCGGGCGGAGAGGCCCAGGGCGTCCAGCTCGGCCACGAGGGGCTCGACCTGGTCCTGGGCGACGTCCAGCACCACGATCTTCTGGTGCGGGGTGGTGCGCAGGCGGTACGAACCGCGGGCCTCGAGCGTGTCGGCAAGCTGGACCAGGCGCGCGCCGGACAGCCGTCCCGCGGTCGGGGTGGCGCCGATGAAGAACTTGCCGTCCTTCTGCTCGTGGACGCCGATGTGGTCGCCCGGGGTGGACGGCTTCGGGGCGGCCGGGCCGTCGTTCAGCTTGTAGCCGAGGTATTCGTCCTCGAGGATCTGGCGGAACTTCTCCGGGCCCCAGTCGGCCAGCAGGAACTTCAGGCGGGCCTTGGTGCGCATCCGGCGGTAGCCGTAGTCGCGGAAGATGC
Source organism: Arthrobacter sp. (assembly GCA_025464875.1). Classification (GTDB taxonomy): domain Bacteria; phylum Actinomycetota; class Actinomycetes; order Actinomycetales; family Micrococcaceae; genus Arthrobacter. The sequence goes on from JAODMV010000353.1 coordinate 2,442, forward strand.
TGGTGACGCCGAGCCACACCTCGGCGGCTTCCTCCGGCTTCACGAAGGCGCCGAGCCGCTTGGCCAGCATGGGGTTCGTGGAGAGGGCGCCGCCGACCCAGAGGTCGTAACCGGGGCCGAGTTCGGGGTGGACCATGCCCACCAGGCCGAAGTCGTTGATCTCGTGGACCACGTCCTGGCTCGGGTGGCCGGTGATGGCGGTCTTGTACTTGCGCGGCAGGTTGGCCAGTTCGGGATCGCCGATGAAGCGCTGGGCGATTTCGCGGATCAGCGGCGTGGGGTCGATGATCTCGTCCTTGGCGATGCCGGCCACGGGCGAGCCGAGGATGACGCGGGGAACGTCGCCGCAGGCTTCGGTGGTGGACAGGCCCGCGCCTTCGAGCCGGCGCCAGATCTCCGGCATGTCCTCGACCCGGATCCAGTGCAGCTGGATGTTCTGGCGGTCCGTGAGGTCCGCGGAGTCGCGGGCGAAGTCCACGGAGATCTGGCCGATAACGCGCAGCTGCTCGGTGGTGAGGGCGCCGCCGTCGATCCTGACGCGGAGCATGAAGTATTTGTCCTCGAGCTCATGCGGCTCGAGCGTGGCGGTCTTGCCGCCGTCGATCCCGGGCTTGCGCTGGGTGTAGAGGCCCCACCAGCGGAACCGCCCGTGCAGGTCCGTGCTGTCGATGGAGTCGAAGCCGTGCTTGGCGTAGACGGACTCGATACGCTCGCGGACGTTCAGGCCGTTGTCTTCCTGCTTCCAGGTTTCGTTGGCGTTCAGCGGCGCGGTGCCGTCAACCTTCCACTGGCCGTGCGGCTTCGCTGCCGGTCGGGAGGAGGTGCGGGCGGGTCGCTTGGCGGCAGCGGAATCCGCCGACGCTCCGGCTAGAGCTGTATCAGTCATGCATCGACTGTAGGGCCGACCCGGAAGCCGTTCCAACGGGTCAGAAACGGGAGGTCACCTAGGGAAATATTTCGTCACGAACCGCGCCGCACCGAATCCGCGCTCGCCGCGAGGGCAGCGTCGTAGCGTTCCAGGGCGATCTCCGCGAGCACCGGCGAGGGCAACAGCGGTTCGGTGACGAGGTCCGCGCCGGCCTTGGCCAGCTGGTCGTGGAAGAAGCCCGGGGCGAGCAGATAGGAGGCGATGACCACCCGTCCGCCCACGGCCACGGCCCCCGCCGACTGACCGGCCCCCGCGCCTCCGGCCGCCTCTTCCCGCAGCATGGCCACGGCCTCGGGCACCGAGGGTCTGGCCGAGGCGCCGTAGGCGGCCACGATGCGGTTGGGCCGCAGCGCCCGCAGCGCTCCGGCGAGTTCCTCGACGTTGAGGGAGGCCCTGGGGTTGGAGGAGCCGGCGGCGGCGAGGATGACGGCGTCGTTGTCGGTGGCGCCGGCCTCCCGCAGGCGCTGGTCCAGCAGGGCCGCCAGCCGCGGGTCCGGCCCCAGCGGCGCGGCCGCCAAGGTGTCCGGCCGGCTCCTGACCGCCCGGGCGATGTCCACCTTGACGTGGTACCCCACGCTCAGCAGCAGCGGCACCACGACGGCGGGCTCCCCCGCCGGGAGGTGCTCGACGACGGAGGGCAGCTCGGGATCCTGCACGTCCACGTAGGCCTCGCGGACGTCGAGCCCGGCCCGCAAAGCGGCGATGCCGTCCCGGAGCGCGTCCACCTCCGCGGCGCCGAGGGGGCTGGAGGTGCCGTGGGCGCAGGCGATCAGGATGGGGCTATTCATAGGGGCTAGCGTAACGTTGGTGCCGCCCCCTCCGCCCCTCGATCTCGACCGGACGCCCATGACCTTTTCCTTTAGCCTCGTTCTGGTCTGGCTGGACCTGGCGGGCGTTTTCTTCTTCGCGGTCTCCGGTTCCCTGCTCGCGGCACGGAAGCAGCTCGACATCATCGGTTCCCTGCTGCTGGCCTCGCTGGTCGGTCTGGGCGGCGGCGTCATCCGGGACATCATCATCAACACCGGCCCGCCCGCGGCCTTCGCCAATCCCGCCTACCTGGCCCCTCCGGTGCTGGCGGCGGTGCTGGTGTACTTCCTCTTCTCCGGCGTCGAGCGCTTCACCTCGCTGCTGGTCCTGTTCGACGCCGGCGGCCTGGCGCTGTTCTGCATCACCGGCGCCCTGAAGGCGCTCGCCGCCGGGATGCACCCGGTCGCGGCCGTGCTGCTGGGCGTCACGACGGCGGTGGGCGGCGGGCTGCTGCGCGACATCACCGCCAACGAGGTGCCGCAGCTGTTCGACGCCAAGGATGTCTATGCGCTCCCGGCGTTCGTGGGCGCGGCCCTGACGGTTGCCCTCTCGGTCTCGGGCCTGCTCAATGCGGTCACCGCGAGTGCCGTGGCCGCCGTCGTGTTTGCCTTCCGCGTCACCGCCTGGCGCCGCTCCTGGCGGGTTCCGCTGGCCGTCCGCGGCTGGCACCGCCTCGGCCTGGAAAACGCCCGGGATTAGCTAGGATAAGACCATGACTGACATGTTCCTCGAGAAGTTCCGTGCGCTCGTTCCGAAGTATCTCGAAGACGAATGGCAGGAAGAGGACGGACTCCCGGCATCCGAGCTGGATGCGGCCCTCGCCGAGCACCAGTTCCAGGTGCCTTTGGTGCTCAGGGAGTTCTACCTGGCCATCGGCGGCTGCGAGGACCTGATGGAGGCCTACCACTACTTCTGGGACCCCGAGGAGCTCGAAGTCGATGACGAAGGCTTCCTGATGTTCCTCGAGGACGAGGAAGAGCAGTTCACCTGGGGCTTCCGGGTCGGCGACCTCGGCATCCCCGATCCCATCGTGTACCGCCGCAACAACGCCCGCGGCCAGTGGAAGAGCGAAGAAGGAACCTTCTCCGAGTTCGTCTTCGACATGTTCGAGTGGGCCTTCAACGACGAAGAGCAGGGCTAAGCCCGCCTTTCGTCGCACGCTTTGGGATGGCCGCTGCTAGCGGGGGCACTTTGACACGGACTCGCCGTCATCTGCCCGGGATTCTCCGGTCCTGGCCCTCAAAGTGCCCCCGGACGACGGCGGCCGGCCTCCTCAGGGGCGGAACGCCCCCCGGCGCCGCAGCTCCAGCACGGCCAGGACCTCCGCCACCATCCGCTCCGGGTGATGGACGACGTCGTCGTAGCCGAACCTCAGCACCAGGTAACCTCCGCGCAGGGACGCGTTATTGCGGCGCCGGTCCTTTTTAACGTGGAGCGGTTCCAGGTGCACGGCGCCGTCGGTCTCCACCACGAGGCACTCCTCAATGAGAAAGTCCACCTCCCCGACGCCAGGAATCTCCACATGCCGGCGGACCGAAAGACCTGCCCGCCGGAAGGCGGCGTTGGCCAGGACCTCCAGCACCGAGTCGGCCCGCGGGATGAGCAGATCCAGCACCGATCTGGCCCGCCCGTTCCGGTTGCCCCCAAGCTTGCTGCGCAAGAACCCGAGATCAAGGTCCCCCCGGCCGACGGCGCACTGGACCATCACGAGGGCCTGCGGTTCCGGCAGGCAATGCAGCGCATGGAGCAGCACATCCGCAAGGCCGGCGACCGGAAGCCAGGGGTGCGGCGGGTGGCGGCAGCGGCCATGCGCAATGACCCCGCCCGGCGTCGGCCGGTGTCCGAGGCAAAGATGCGGGGCCTGCGCCGGAACCAAGGTCCACAAGCGGTAGGCGGGTGCCGCCGACAGGCACGTCAGCAGACCCTTCATCTCGATGGAAGCGCGATAGGCGGCTGCGGCGTCGGGCAGTGCATAACGGCCGCGGCGGATCCGGGCGAGGGTTCCTGCGGAGATCGCCGTGTCGATATCGTGGCGGCTGAATCCGGCCCCCACAATTTCTGCGGTACCGGCCACTCCGCCCCGGCCGGCCAGGAAAGCGGTTAGTTTCATCCCCCAAAACTGCCTCGGGTGCAACGCTCTGAGCGGCCACGAGCCGTGCCATGTGGACAACCGCTCCGCCGTGCGGGGGCACTTTGACACGGACGCGCCGTCGTAGCCGCGCCGAAAAGCGCAGACCACGCTCAAAGTGCCCCCG
>JAODMV010000392.1 GCA_025464875.1 Arthrobacter sp.
CTTCCGGGAATGCCGGGGGCACGACGACGGCGGGCAGGGGCAAGCGCCCCCGCCCGCCTTTCGGCGTTTCTGTTATAGCCATCATCGCGGTCCTGATCGCCGTGTTCGCACTGGTGCCCCTGGGCTACGTCATTGCCATGACGGCCATGACCGGTTGGGAGAACGCCGTCGCGCTGATCTTCCGGGCGCGTGTGGGCGAGCTCCTGCTCAACACCGTGCTGTTGATGGTGATCACGGTGCCGCTGTGCCTCGTGCTCGGCGTGGGCGGCGCGTGGCTGGTGGAACGGACCCAGCTCCGCGGCCACAAGTGGTGGGCCGTGCTGCTCGCCGCACCGCTGGCCATTCCCGCGTTCGTCAACAGCTACGCCTGGGTGTCGGCCGTGCCCTCACTCGGCGGGCTGTGGTCCGGCGTCCTGATCGCCACCTTGTCCTATTTCCCGCTCGTGTACATTCCGGCCGCCGCGACGCTCAGCCGCCTGGACCCGGCGATCGAACAGTCCGCCGCGTCGCTGGGCCTCGGCGCCTGGCGTGCCTTCTTCCGGGTGGTGCTGCCCCAGCTGCGCATCGCCATGACCGGCGGCGCCCTGTTGGTGTCCCTGCACTTGCTGGCCGAGTACGGCGCCTTTGCGATGATCCGCTTCGACACGTTCACCACCGCGATCATGGTGCAGTACCAGTCCACCTTCAACGGCACAGCCGGGAACATGCTGGCCAGCGTCCTTGTCTTCCTCTGCCTGATCCTGCTGCTGGCGGAAGTCCGCAGCCGCGGCACGGCCCGCTACGCCAGGGTCGGCTCCGGCGCCCAGGGCCGCGCCCTGCGCCTGCCCCTGCGCGCCTACCAGCTCCCTGCCCAGTTGTCCCTGCTCGCTCTGACGGTGCTGGCCTTCGGCCTGCCGCTGTGGTTCGTGCTGCGCTGGATCTTCGCCGGCGGGCCGGACATCTGGGCGGCGGACGAATTCCTGCCGGCGCTGCTGCAGACGCTCGCCTACGGTTTGGCCGGCGCCGTGGCCACCACCGTGGTCGCCTTCCCGATGGCATACCTGGCCGTGCGGCACCCCGGCTGGTTCAGCAAGGCCTTGGAACTGTCCAACTACATCACGAGCTCGCTGCCCGGAATCGTGGTGGGCCTGGCATTCGTGACCGTGAGCATCCGCCTGGTACCAGGCATATACCAGACCACCGCGGTCCTGATCGCGGCCTATGTGCTGCTGTTCCTGCCACGGGCCCTGGTCAATATCCGGTCCGGCCTGTCGCAGGCCCCGAAGGAGCTCGACGAGGCCGCCCAGGCGCTGGGCAAGCCTCCCCTGACGTCCTTCTTCCGGGTGACGCTGCGCCTCACGGCCCCGGCCGCCGCCGGCGGAGCCGCCCTGGTGTTCCTCGGGATCGTCAACGAACTGACGGCCACCCTGCTGCTCTCCCCCAACGGCACGCGGACCCTCGCCACAGAGTTCTGGAGCAAGAGCAGCGAAATCGACTACGCCGGCGCCGCCCCCTACGCACTGCTGATGATCCTGATCTCGGCACCGATGACCTATCTCCTCTTCCAGCAGTCCAAGAAAGTAGCGGGACAGTGACTGATTCTTACACTTCGAGTGATGCCCCCTCGCGGCTTCCGGAACCGCGGATCGCACCGTCCGTGGCCCCCAGCACGAACAACCATCTGGAGATCGACGCCGTCACGAAGAACTTCGGTTCCCAGGCCGTCCTGAAGGGCGTGAACCTCTCGGTGGCCAAGGGCGGAACTACCGCGATCGTCGGCCCGTCCGGTTCCGGCAAGACCACTCTCCTGCGGCTCATTGCCGGCTTTGAGCATCCCGAGACCGGCAGCATCTCCCTCAACGGCAGCAAGGTCGCCGGCGAGGGCATCTGGATCCCGGCCCACAAGCGTCACGTCGGCTACGTGGCGCAGGACGGCGCGCTGTTCCCGCACCTGACCGTCGGTCAGAACATCTCCTTCGGCCTCGACGCCTCCAAGCTTGCCGGCGGGCACCGCGGAGTGAAGGCCCGGGTCAGCGAACTGCTGGAAATGGTGTCGCTGGACCCGGCCATGGCCCGTCGTCGGCCGCACCAGCTGTCCGGCGGGCAGCAGCAGCGCGTCGCCCTGGCCCGGGCCCTGGCCCGCGAGCCGGAGCTGATGCTGCTGGACGAGCCGTTCTCGGCGCTCGACGCCGGCCTCCGGGTGGCCACCCGCCGGGCCGTGGGCAAGGTGCTCCAGGACGCCGGTGTCACCACGATCCTGGTGACGCACGACCAGGCCGAGGCGCTGTCCTTCGCGGACCAGGTGGCGGTGATGCGCGGCGGGAAGCTGGCGCAGATCGGCAACCCGTTCGTGGTCTACACCCGCCCGGCGGACCGCGCCACCGCCGAGTTCCTGGGCGACGCCGTCATCCTCGATGCCTGGATGGAAGGCTCCCTGGCCACGTGCTCGCTGGGCGGCATCCCCGTGCGCCGGCCTCCGGCCCAGGGGCGGGTCCAGCTGATGCTGCGCCCCGAGCAGATCCGCATCGCCGAGGACGGACCCATCCGCGGCGTCGTGGTGGACACCGACTACTTCGGCCCCGAGACCACGGTGCGGCTCAAGCTCGCCGTCCCGCCCGTCCTCGCCGAAGGGGCCGTCGCCGACCCGCGCTACCCCGGCGGCGGCGAAATCATCACCATCCGGCACTGGAACGCCTCCATCGCCCGGCCGGGGAGCGAGCTGTGCCTGCGCGTGGTGGGTGAGGCCGTGGCCTTCCCGATGGAGGACCTGGCGCATGACTGAGCCCCGCGGGTCCCGGGGCTACGGGTCCCGGGGCCGTTCGGTCTGCGGGTATGGGGTTTCGTGCCGGGCCAGCATCTGCACGAAACCGGCGATCTTCCGTT
>JAODMV010000394.1 GCA_025464875.1 Arthrobacter sp.
CGGGATCGAACCTCACCAGCAGCGAGGCGTTGGCGGGGCAGATGTCCACGATGCCGGGAAGCTCGGCGGCGGACAGCTTGCTTGCGAGCGACATGACTTTGAAGTTGGCGGCGAGACTCATGGATTCAGAGACCTCTACGAACAGGAATTCGTCGCCGCCCCAGGTGTAGCGGGCCTGCTGCACAGCAGCAGTGCTTGGGCTGGTCATTTTGCCTCCATTAGGTCCGCAGCTGTCTCAATGAACTTCGAGTGGTGGGTCACGGCCGCAAATTCGGGCCGTGCCAGCAACATCTTGTGCACCGGAATGGTGGTCTTGACCCCTTCGATGCGTGTTTTCTCCAAGGCAGCCAACATGGCGGCGGTGGCTGCTTCACGGTCGGCGGCGTGGACGATCAGTTTGGCGAGCATGGAGTCGTAGTACGGGCTCACCACGGATCCTGCTTCAACGCCGGTGTCTACTCGGATGCCCTCACCCGAGGGCCATTCCATGGTCTGGATGCGGCCCGGGCTGGGGAAAAAGTTGTTATCCGGATCTTCGGCGTTGATGCGGCATTCGATGGCATGGCCGCTGAAGCGCACGTCATCCTGCCGGACCGACATGGATCCCGTGGACGCGATGAGCAACTGCTCCCGCACCAGGTCGATACCGGTGATCTGCTCGGTGATGGGGTGTTCAACCTGGATGCGCGTGTTCATTTCAATGAACGCGGCTTCGTGGTTGATCGGGTCATAGAGGAACTCGACCGTTCCGGCTCCGCTGTAGCCGCATTCCCGGGCGAGTTCCACCGAGGAGTCCCGGATGGTCCGGCGGACGGCGTCGGGAAGAGCCGGAGCCGGTGCTTCTTCGATGACCTTCTGCGAGCGTCGCTGCATGGAGCAGTCACGGTCTCCGAGGTGGATGAAGTTGGTGCCGTCGCCGAGGATCTGCACCTCCACGTGGCGGGCATGCTGGACGAAGCGTTCCAGGTAGACCGTGGGGTCGCCGAAGACGGACGCCGCTTCACCGCGCGCCATCTCGATCGTTTCCAGCAGCTCGTCTTCGCTGTGCACGAAGCGGATGCCTCTGCCGCCGCCGCCGGCGGAGGCCTTGACCACGAGCGGATAGCCGATTCCGCGGGCAACTTCAATGGCATCGGCCTCGGGGCCGAGGGGGCCGTCCGAGCCCTTGAGCACAGGGACGCCGGACTTCCGGGCGGATTCCCTGGCCAGCGACTTATTGCCCATCATCTCGATGGCTGCCGCGTCCGGGCCCACCCAGATCAGGCCGGCATCCGCGACCTTGCGGGCGAACGCCGAGTTCTCGGAGAGGAAACCATAGCCCGGGTGGACGGCATCGCAGCCGTTGTCCAGCGCGGCAGCGATAACGGCGTCATGGTTCAGGTAGCTGGCCGTGGCAGGAGCCGGGCCGATGACCGCCACGTGGTCAGCCGAACGCGCCGCCAAGGAATCAGCGTCGGGTTCGCTTGCCACCAGGACGGTCTCGATGCCCATTTCCCGGGCAGTGCGTGCAATTCTTACCGCAATCTCGCCGCGGTTGGCGATCAATAGTTTCTTCACGGCTATCCCTCCCGGATGACGATGATCGCATCGCCGGGGTTAACCATGTCGCCCTCGTTGACCTCAAAGGACTCAAGGACTCCGGCCACATCTGACTGGATTTCGGTGAACTGCTTCATGATTTCCACAATGCCCAGGGTCTGTCCCACCTCGATGGTGTCGCCTTCGTTGGCGAACGGCGGTTTGCCTGGGCCGGGCTTGCGGTAAAAGATTCCGGGGAGCGGGGAGACGATGGTTGCCATGTGTTTTTCGCTTTCAGCTGGTCGGATAAGTCAGAGTGAGCCGAGGACCGCACGTACGGCAGACGCGACGGCGGGTGAGTTGGGTGCGTCGGAGTGGACGCAGATGCTCTGGAAAGAGATGTCCAGTTCGGTGCCGTCAACGGCGAGGACGGGCTTCCCGGCTATGGCGCGGCTGACACGCTCGGCAGCGTCCACGGGATCCGTGGGCGCCGGACGGCGCTGGATCAAGAGCTCGCCGGCGGGGCCATAGTTGAGGTCCACATAGAGCTCGCCCACGAATTCCACACCCATCGCCCGGCACACGGATTCGTGCGCAGTGCCAGCCAGACCGTAGAAAGGTACGCCGAACTGTTTGGCTGTTCCGGCGGCCGCCCGCATCAGTTCCTCGTCGCCGGCCAGCATGCCATAGAGGGCGCCATGGGGTTTGATGTGGTTGAGTTCGAGCCCGTGCTTTCCGAGAAACGCGGTTAGCGCCCCGGTCTGGTACAGGATGATCGACTCGACCTCTTCAGGGCTGAGCGCCATGCGGCGGCGTCCGAAGCCCACCGTGTCCGGCAGACCGGGGTGGGCGCCGACGGCCACACCATGCTCCGCGGCGAGGGCCACGGTGCGGTTCATGACGTCGGGATCGCCGGCGTGGTAGCCGCACGCAACGTTGGCGACGTCGATGATGCGCATAAGTTCTTCGTCATTGCCGAACTCGTGAAGGCCCAAGCCTTCACCCATGTCGGAGTTCAAGAGCACACGGCCGGAAGTGCCGGGGGTCACAGTCTTTTGCATGTGGGCAACCCTACCCAACCGCGAAGACAGCGGGTATTGTGCAAGGCGCTGAAACCACTGGCCTGAATTATGATCACTGCACTATCACGCGGGGGAATCCCGCCGTTTGGAGGCTTCCTTGCGCATTTCCGACCTGGTGGACGACCCCGATCTGAAAATCCGTCTGCGTGTGACGGGAGGCGAGGGCTGGCTGGGGCGGCCCATCACATGGTGTGCTCCGACGGAGCACATGGATCCCACGCCCTTTCTCAGCGTCAACGCACTTGTGTTGACGAACGGCATGGGCCTCAATGTGAAGGACTTCAGGATCTGGGATGCATACGTTGAACGGCTGATTTCGATACCTGTTGCGGGGCTGGCGTTCGGCTTGGGCGCCGCACACCGTGAGCTGCCCGCCGGCTTGATCCAGGCCTGCGAGGCCCATGGCCTGCCGCTGCTGGAGCTGCCGCCGGAGGTGCCCTTCCTGCTGGTGATGAGGCACGTCGAACTGGTCATCGCCTCGGAGCGGTATGCGGAGCTGCGCACGGGCTGGGAACTGGCCGACGAATGCACCCGGTTGGCGGCCGACGGCCACTCCCTTGCCGAGGTTCTGGAGCGCGTGGCCCACGCCATCAAGGCACGGGTGGCAGTCATCGACCACAACTCGTTCGAGCTCCTCTCCGCTGGGGCGGCGGGCGGCGGGACAGCCCGGAGCACGCTCCGGCTCCCCAGCGGAGAGTCCCACCGCTTCCAGCTGATCATCGAGGGCATCAAAAGCAGCGTGATGCTGCAGCCCATCCTGGGGCCCGTGGCCGCCGTCATCGCCATGCAGCTGAGCTACACTCTCGGGTCACGTTCACCGCTGCATTCACGTGAGGCCGCGCGCTTTATCGAAGCACTGTATGAGGGCGGAGGGGCGCCGTCCGCGCCGCTGCGACGCTATGCCGTTGAGGCCGGTTTTGAGCCGGACGGCGAATGGGGCGCGGTCCTCATCCGCGGTGCGGAACACGAGGCCCCGGCAAAGCTGAGAGCTGTCGCATGGCGTGCGCGCGTGGGGCTCCAAGCCAGCTTCGGCACGGTGCGCTTCATGGAGGAAACGGCGCTTACCACCTTGCTTGTGCAGCACCGCGCCGGAGCGGTTGAACTGCTTGATGCCGTTCAGGAGTTTTTCACCGATGCCCCGGAGCTGTCCGTAGTTGTTTCAGAATCCGGAAGCCTCAGCGAGCTGCCCCTGGTTCTGCAGTTGGCCCGCCGCCAGGTAGGAAAGCCCGGGGTTCGCCAGGCTCCGCTGGCCGACCTGGCCGGCGTTGTGCGGGGGCTACCCAGCCAGGGGCTGGTCGCCATGTCCCAGCGACTCCTGGCGCCCCTGACCACGGACGGCGGCGGACCGCTGCGCGAGACCCTCGCCGCCTACCTGCGCCACAGTGGAAACTCGCGGGAGATCTGCGATGAACTCTTCATCCACCGGAACACGCTCAGCTACCGGCTGCGGAAAATCGAAGAGCTCCTGCAACTCGATCTATCCGACGGAGAGGTCCGCGCCACCTGCCTGCTGGCCCTGAGTATCGTGGCGGCGCTTCAGTAAGGCGGATATGACGTAGCGGGTAGCCGCTCGCCTCTGCGCCAGGAGCTTCGACGGCCCGCCATGGCGGCCGGCCGCCCTTCTGTTCCCATGTGCAGGCAGCACAGTTAAACGCCTCGCAAACGTGGCATGTGGGTTTCATGCATCCGACCCCTCGGTGATGCACTCCACGGCTGCGCTGGCGAAGAAGCATGATGTGAAAGTGGGCGCGCACCCTTCCTTCCCCGACCGGCAAGGGTTCGGTCGGCGGGTCATGGCCATGGAACCTGAGGAAGTTTCGCTTACGATCCCCAGCTCGCGGCAGACCGCTCGATCCGCGTTCTTACCGACGGCGTGGCGAGTGCAGTCGACGGCTCTGACCTCCCAATGCGTGCCGGTTGCATCTGCATCCACTCAGACACACCCGGCGCGGTCGAGTTGGCCCGGACAGTCAGCCAAGCGGTGAAATCCACTCCTCAGCGCGGCGTAACGCTAGCGGGCCGGGCAGGCCCATGACCGAACACCTGAAATCCCTCACCGAAGAGAGCTGTCACCACGCCACTTGTCCGTATCGATATGTTTCCACGCCGGGCCCTCGACCAGAAGCGCGAAATAACCGAAGTGCTCACGAAGGAACTTTGCCGCATCGCCAAGTGCCGACCTGAGACGATCACCGTGATGTTCAACGAAGTGGCTCGAGAAGGCTGGGGTCGCGCTGGAAAGCTGTTCATCGACGAATACCGTTACGACACTCCAGATCCTGGCCCGGGAAACTGACACCCGTTAGGCGGCTTGGACCCACCGGCGCGGCTCCGTGGACGATCATGGCTGCTTAGACGCTGCTTTCCCTTACGCAGAGCGTAGGCTTCAACGCCACGGCTTCGACGCGTTCACCATTGAGAACACGTTGAAACAGCTGAACAGCAGTGCGGCCGATGTCAAGCATCGGCGAGCGCACGGAGGACAGCGGGATCGGCAGTTCCGCGGCCAGGGAGGTGTCGTTGAATCCCACCACCGCCACGTCCAGGCCTACAGTGAGGCCATGGGACCGCAGTGCTCCCATGGCACCGATGGCGGCGAAGTCGTTCACTGCGAAAAGGGCGGTCGGCTTGCAGTTCATCAGAATCGTTTCGGCTGCTTCACGACCTCCGGCCGTGTCGAAGCGGGACCAGACCACGTCGCTGTCGGCGATGTCGCCGCCTAGGGACCTCCACCGATCCACGAACCCGGCTGTTCGATCAATAGCCGTGCTGGCGTAGGGTTCCCCGGCAATCACGGATACCTTCCGGTGGCCCTTATCCCACAGGTGGTCGGCCACGAGCTCGCCACCGAGGACGTCGTCACACGTCGCCGAGGGATACCCCCGCGCCCGGCGGTTCATCAAGACAAAGGGAACTTTCCGGGCCGTCAACTCCTGCAACAGACTGCTGCCCAAGTGCGCATCGCCGATGATCAGCCCGTCCACCCGTCGGGCCAGCATGATGTCGGTTTTCCGACGCTGTTCGCCCGGGTCATCAAGGGAGTTCATCACGAAGGTGGAGTAGCCGAGCTCAGCTGCGGACTGTTCAATGCCCTCGTACATGGTCGCAAGTACCAGGTCCGACAGCCGGGGAACTATCACGCCGAGAAGCCGGGTCCGCCTGGTCCGGAGGCCCGTGGCCTGCGGGTCCGGGGAGTAGCCGCGTTTTCGCGCCAGCTCGCGTACGCGCTCGGCGGTGGCAGCAGAAGCCGCGCCCTTGGCTACCTCCGAGCTGGAATGCAGGACCCTCGAGACGGTCGAGGGATGAATTCCGAGCTCGTCCGCCAGGTCCTTCAGCGTGACCGTTTGGCCACCTGCGCCATTGTCCTTCATTCGCTCCCCGCCCAAGCCGCCATGTCTAAGTCAAGCATGTCCTCTGGCTTCCAGAAATCCTTCCGGAAAACCCTTGACGTGCTCCAGCTCACATTTTATAGTCGGTTCCGATGCGTCACCCAATCGATTGGGTACCCATTTGTCCAGCCCGTGAGGACGTTTGTTTACAGTTCCGAAACTCTCAGGCGCAACCCCTGAAACATCCCACGGATACTTTTTAGCCCATTAGCCCAATCGATTGGGCGAAAACCTGCCGGAGGGCAGGTGCACGACAAAACGGAGTGGAAATGACTGTCACAGATTTGCCACCAGCCCATGTGGTGCTGCTGGCCACCGGAGGAACCATTTCCTCACGTGCCACGGCACCGGGGGCGGGCGCCGTGGCATCAGACACCGGAGAGCAGGTGTTCGCCAGCCTGGGGTCTGCGGCCTCCTATCCGGTGCGGGTGGTCGATGTTTTTCAGAAGGGTTCCTACCTACTGACCGTCGATGACATGGTCACCATCTGCGGAATGATCAAGGAAGCGCTGCAGGACCCCCAGGTACTGGGGGTTGTCGTCACCCACGGCACCGACACCATGGAGGAGACCGCCTACCTCGCTGAGCTCGTCCAT
>JAODMV010000403.1 GCA_025464875.1 Arthrobacter sp.
GCAACAGGGAAAGTACCCAGAGTGCGCCGGAAGCGACGAGCAGCCAGAATGCGGTATTGACAAGCTTAGGCACGCCGCCGGGACCCTGCGGTTGGCTGGAGGGATACTGCGCATAGGGGGACTGGCCATACTGCGACTGTCCGTATTGCGGCGCGTTTTGGCCTTGCTGGGGGGCGTTTTGGCCGTACTGGGGGGCGTTCTGTCCGTACTGGGGTGCGTTTTGGCCATACTGCGGGGCGTTCTGTCCGTACTGGGGTGCCTTCGGGCCGGTGCCCGGCGCCGGCTGCTGGCCCGGCTCGGTGCCGTCCGGATTCGAAGGCGGGACTGGAGGGATGCTCATGGCGGTCCTTTGCGTGTCGATCTCTACAGCTACCGGGATCAGCGATCCTGCCCTGTCCCCAGCATCGTTTAGCTCCACCGTACCGCGAGCCGGCCGCCGTGCGGATCATTCCGGAGAGGTATTCTGGGCCTCCTCCGAAGGGCGAGGCGCCGCGCCGTGACAGCCCGCCTGACAGCGGCCCCGCTGCGGCCTCTCGTGAGTTTTGCTGCCGAGCCGGACTAGACGCGGCCCCGGTGTCCGGCGAACCACTCCTGCGACTTCGGCAGCCACATGAGTACCGTAGCCACAAGGCTGATGAGGAAGCTCGGCCAGCTTCCTCCACCCCTGCCGTCGGCGGCGCTGACGTTGATGATTGTCAGCAGGAAGGACATGCCGGCAACGATCGTGAGGGCGAAACGGGCCCACTCCCGGCCCTCCTTCATCTTCATGGCCAGGATGACCTGGGCTGCCGCGAGGGCGAGTGCCACCAGAACCAGCACAAGCACCACGAGGCCCAGCCCCGGAGCCATGACGAGGAGGACGAAGGATCCAAACAGGCCGATGACTCCGCCGAGCAGGCCGAGGAGGCCGCCAATGAGCCAGATCCAATAGGAGACCTTCAGCTCGGTCGGCATCGCGGGGACACTGAACATGCCGGAGAAACCGCCTTGGGGCATGACCTCGCCGACGCTTCTGGGGCGGTCGCTGGGCATCTCGAAACGGACCCTGCCGGAACCGGACTGGCCCGGCGCCTGGTAACCCGGCTGGCCCGGCGCCTGGTGACCCGGCTGGCCCGGGGCCTGCCCGTAGCCCTGCGGCGCCGGCCGATACCCCTGCGGCGGCTGGTGGCCGCCGGAGGTCTGCGGGTTCCCCTGGGGAGGTTCGGAACCCGTGTGCGGAACGTTGCTGGCCTGCGGGGGGACGTCACCCGGCTGCGGAGGTACATCACTGGGGTTGCTCATGGCTCTCACTGTAGACCGCGAAACCGCCGTTATCTAGGGAAATTGCGCCGCTCGCGGGGATCGCCGGAGGCCGTCGGGCGGGTCGGGGAGCCGGGCTTAAACGCAGCACCCCGCTCCATCCCGGGGACGGAGCGGGGTGCTGGGGACGGGCGCCGGCGTCGCGGCGGCCCGATGCTGGCTGACTACGCTGCGGGGGCGATGAATGCCAGTTCGAGGTTGATGGCAACCTTGTCGCTGACGAGCACGCCGCCGGCTTCCAGGGCTGCGTTCCAGGTCAGGCCGAACTCCTTGCGGCTGATAGTGGTTCCGGCGGACAGGCCGGCGCGGGTGTTGCCGAAGGGATCGACGGCCACGCCGTTGAAATCGGTTTCCAGAGCCACCGGGCGGGTAACACCCTTGATGGTGAGGTCGCCCTGGAGCTCGTAGGAGTCACCCTTGGGGACGATGGTGTTGGAGACGAAGGAGATTTCCGGGAACTTCTCGACGTCGAAGAAGTCTTCGCCGCGGACGTGGCCGTCGCGGTTGGCATCGCCGGAGTCGAAGCTGGCGGTCTTGATGCTGGCGCTGACCTTGGAGTCGGCGACGTTCTCGGCCAGGTCCAGGGTGGCTTCGGCGTCCTTGAACTGGCCGCGGACCTTGCTGATGCCTGCGTGGCGCACGGTGAAGGAGATTTCGCTGTGCGAGTTGTCGAGGGTCCAGGTGCCGGTGGTGACGTCTGCGGGAAGTGCCATGGTGGTTCTCCTTGGGTCGGTGGGTCTTGCAAAAAGTTCGTCTGGTCGTCAGTTGAAGCTTTTGGTTGAACGCTCAACTAACTGCTGCATACAGTATAAACATGCATTTGCATCTTTTATTCCAACTCTAGGGAACGTTTCGCCAAACTTTTCAGTTCTACTCTCTGTAGAAGATTTCGTCATTGCCCATCCCCTTTGAGAAACTGTTGTACATGCCCCAAGCCACTGTTCATTTGCTCCGCCACGGCGAGGTCCATAACCCCGACGGCGTCCTGTACGGCAGGCTGCCGGAATTCCACCTCTCCGAGCTCGGCCAGCAGATGGCCCGGATGCTTGCGGAGCACTTCAATGACCGCGCCGCGCAGGGGGCGAAAATCGTCCACCTCGCCGCCTCCCCGCTGGCCCGCGCGCAGGAGACGGCGCTGCCCATCTCCGAGGCGCTCGGCCTCGAGATCACCACCGAGGCCCGGATCATCGAGGCCGCCAACTACTTCGAGGGGCTCCACGTCAGCAGGGCCGAAATCTTCAGGCCGAAGCACTGGCCCCAGCTGCGCAACCCTTTCCGCCCGTCCTGGGGCGAGCCGTACAAGGAGCAGGCCGCCCGGGTCCGCGCGGCGGTCCAGGACGCCCGCCTGCGCGCCATCGAGCTGGGCGGCGAGGGCGCAGAAGCCATCCTCGTCAGCCATCAGCTTCCCATCTGGGCCACCCGGCTCAGCGCGGAAGGCAAGCCGCTGTGGCATGATCCGCGCAAGCGCGAATGCACCCTCACCTCCGTGACGTCCCTGGTGTTCGACGACGCCGGCGTTCTCCTGCGCGTCGACTACAGCGAGCCTGCTGCGGCACTCCTGCCCGGCGCGGCCAGCACCCCGGGGGCCTAGGCATGACCAGAAACAAGGAAAATCCAGCTGCCGTGTCCCGCCGCAGCGTCCTGACGGCCGGCGGCGCAGCCCTGGCCGTGGTGCTGGGCCTCTCCGGCTGCGCCCAGGACGATGCCCTGGCCAAGCAGGCCAGGGCCGGGGACAACAAGAACTACGTCGCCGGCGACGGCTCGGTGACCGAGTTCGCTGTCGCGGACCGCAAGAGCCCGGTCGACATCAAGGGAACGCTGTTCGAGGGCACCACCGTGTCGGCCGCGGATTTCCTCGGAAAAGTCACCGTCCTCAACTTCTGGTTTGCCGCCTGTGCGCCCTGCCGGGTTGAAGCGCCGTCCCTCCAGGCCCTGAACGAGGAATTCCAGAGCCAGGGGGTGCAGTTCTTCGGCGTGAACCTGCGCGACGAGAAAGCCACCGCGGACGCCTTCGACAAGACGTTCAACATCACGTACCCGAGCTTCGATGACAAGGACGGCGCGGTGCTGCTTGCCGTCTCGGGCCTGGTGCCGCCGGGGGCCGTTCCCACCACGCTGGTGCTGGACAAGCAGGGCCGCGTGGCTTCCCGCGTCCTCGGTGAAATCCAGAAGGGCACCCTGCGCGCCCTCATCACCGCCGCCGTGGCCGAGTAGCGGCGGGCCCCACCGTGAACAGCCCCTTCGCCGAAGCCATCCTCAACGGCTCCTTGCTGCTTGCCGTGCCCGTGGCGCTGCTCGCCGGCTTCGTTTCCTTCCTCTCGCCCTGCGTGCTGCCGCTCGTGCCCGGGTACCTGGGCTACGTCACGGGGCTGACCGGCGTCGACCTCCAGAAGCAGAAGCGCGGCCGCATGCTGGCCGGCATCGGGCTCTTCGTCCTGGGCTTCTCGGTGATCTTCGTCCTGCTCGGCGGGGCGTTCGGCCAGCTCGGTGCCTTCGTTACGGGCTCGGAGAACGCGTGGATCACCCGGCTGCTGGGCGTCCTGGTGATCATCATGGGCGTCGTCTTCATGGGCGGCTTCGGCTGGCTCCAGCGCGACGCCAAGATCCACGCGAAGCCGCCGGCCGGGTTGTGGGGCGCGCCATTGCTGGGCATCACCTTCGGCTTGGGCTGGGCGCCGTGCATCGGCCCCACGTTCTCCGCGGTCCAGCTGCTGAGCCTCTCCGGCGGATCCTCGGCGGCCAAGGGCGCGTTCCTGGCCTTCGTGTATAGCCTGGGGCTAGGCCTTCCGTTCCTGCTGATCGCCCTGGCCGTGCGCCGCGGCATCGGCGTGATGTCCTTCTTCCGCGAGCACCGGCTCGCCATCCAGCGCACCGGCGGCGGCATCCTGATTGTGCTGGGCCTGCTGATGGTCAGCGGTCTGTGGGGGGCCTGGGTCACCGAGCTGCAGTACTGGTTCCAAACCGATGTGAAATTGCCGATCTGATGAGCGAGCGAGTGAACGTAGAGAAGAAGACCCCGGCCCCCGGCCCCGACACCGGCGCGGCCACCACGCCTGCCAACGGCAAGACAGCCAGTGGCAGCGCAGCCGGCGGTCTGAAAGCCAGCGGCAAGAAGGCCGTGGCGGCTGCAAAGACCGAGGCTCTCCTGCCGGCGCTTGGCCCGTTGGGCATGCTCCGCTGGGCCTGGACGCAGCTGACCAGCATGCGCACGGCGCTGTTCCTCCTGCTGCTGCTCGCTGTCGCGGCCGTTCCGGGATCGTTGTTCCCGCAGCGCCCCGCCAACCCGTCGGTCGTCACGCAGTACATCAAGGACCACCCCGACTACGGCAAGATCCTGGACTCGCTGCAGCTGTACGACGTGTACTCCTCCGCGTGGTTCTCGGCCATCTACATCCTGCTGTTCATCTCGCTGATCGGCTGCGTGGTGCCCCGCGCCATCGCGCACTACAAGGCGATGCGCTCACAGCCCCCGCGCACGCCGGCTCGGCTCTCCCGGCTGCCGGAGTACGGCACGCTCGTGATTCCCGCGGACGCCGGGGTCCCGGCGTCGAACGCCATTTCCGACGCCGCCACGCTGCTGACGAAGCGCGGGTACCGCGTGGATGTCAGGGACCGCGACGGCGCGCGGCCGTCCGTGGGGGCCGAGCGCGGCTTCCTGAAGGAAGTCGGCAACCTCGTCTTCCACACCTCGCTGATCGGTGTGCTGGTCTCCGTCGCGATCGGCGGCCTCTTCGGCTACAGCGGGCAGCGGATCCTGGTCGAGGGCGACACCTTCGTGAACACCCTCGTCGGTTACGACCAGTTCACCCCGGGCACCAACTTCCAGAGCAGCCAGCTCCAGCCCTACTCCGTCCAGCTGGACAAGTTCCAGGTCACCTTCGACCGCGAATCGCGGGGCAAATTCGGGCAGCCGATCGACTTCACCGCCGATGTGACCACCAAGGAAAGCCCGGACGCGCCCGCCAAGAAGGAGGTGCTCAAGGTCAATGAGCCCGTCAGCCTTGGCGGCACCAGCATGTACCTCACCGGCAACGGCTATGCCCCCGTGGTGACCATCCGCGACGGCGCCGGCAACATCTCCTTGCAGGGACCCGTGGTGGCCAAGCTGCAGGGGGACAACTACTACTCTTCCGTGGTGATCAAGGTCCCGGACGCCAAGCCGGAGCAGCTCGCCTTTGCCGGCTTCTTCCTGCCCACGGCCTTCATCACCGAGGAAGGCGTGTCCTTCAGCGGCGATCCGGAGCTGATGAACCCGCAGCTGACCCTGAACTCCTACTACGGCGACCTCGGCCTGGACCATGGTGTCCCGCAGAACGTCTTTGAGCTCGACGTCAAGGAACTCTCGCCGCTCAACTCCCGTGACCTGGACGCCAAGGGCATCGTCCTGGCGCCGGGCATGACCCACACGCTGCCGGACGGCAAGGGCTCCATCAGCTTCGACGGCGTGAAGCGCTACATCGGCGTGGACATCCACCACAACCCCGGCCAGCTCTACGCGCTGATCTTCGCGCTCCTTGCGGTGGCCGGGCTGGTGACCTCGCTGTACGTGAACCGCCGACGCGTCTGGGTGCGGACCGGGACGCACTCCGACGGACGCACCATGGTCGAATACGGCCTCCTGGCCCGCGGTGAAGACCACCGGCTCGCCGGCGAAGCCGCCGCCATCCGTAAACTGCTGGCCGGCCAGTGGCAGCTGAGCGGGGAAGACCCCTCCGCGGCTCCCGACGGCGCATCCCCGGAACATACCGAAGCAGACTCTATCCAGTCAACAGCCGGCTCTCATGAGTCAAAGAAGGATCAGTAATGCTCCCCATCAACGAAACCATGGGCGCCTACAGCGAGCTGTTCATGCTGCTGGCGGCCGGCACCTACACGGTGGCTTTCATCGCCTTCGCCTGGGATTTGGCCAAGAGCAGCAAGATGCTGCGGGCGGTGGACCTCAAGGCCGCGACAGCATCCGGGGCGGCCGAAGCTGAGGCTTCGAGGCTTCCCGTTGCCGCCGGCGCCCGGACGGGTGCTGCGGCCGGAACCGCTGACCGTGCCGATGCGGACGTCAGCGGACCTGCCGGACGCGCCGAGCGTCCGTCGTCGTCCGTCACGGGCGCGGCACCGGCAAGCACCACCGGCATCGGCCAGACCGCCGACGGCGGGATGCGCTATGGTGCCGAGCGGCGTGCTCCGGCCCGGGTCGCCGTCGCGCTGACCGTGCTGGGCGCCGCGATCCACGCCGCGGGCGTTCTCACGCGGGCCCTCGGCGCCGGCCGGGTACCGTGGGGCAACATGTACGAATTCCTCACCACCGGCGCCTTCGTGGCCGTGGCCGTCTTCCTGCTCGTGCTGATCCGCCGGGACCTGCGCTTCCTGGGCACCTTCGTGGTGGGCCTGGCCATCATCATGCAGGTCGCCGCCGCCGTCGCCTACTGGACGCCCGTGGGCCACCTCGTTCCCGCCCTGCAGAGCTACTGGCTGATCATCCA
>JAODMV010000088.1 GCA_025464875.1 Arthrobacter sp.
GGCGATGGCCCGGGAACGCGACCTGCCGGGCCCGCTGGCCCGGGTCGGCGGCGCACACACCGTCCCGTACCTCGCGGACCTGGCCGTCGGGGCGACCGTCATCGTGCTGCTGCTGAGCACGGACGTACTGACCGTGATCGGGTTTTCCAGCTTCGGTGTGCTGATCTACTACGCCGTGACCAATGCCGCGGCCTTCACCCTGCCCGAGCGCCCGTGGCATGCGCCGCGCTGGCTCAACGCCCTGGGTTTCCTGGGCTGCCTGGTGCTGGCCGCCACCTTGCCGCAGGCGTCGGCGCTCGGGATGGCGGCCGTGCTGGCCGCGGGCGTTGCCGCCCGCATCGTGGCCTTGCGGCTCCGCAAGGGGTAGGGCTCAGGCCCTGGTGACGCGGACGTGCAGGTCTTCGGCGGCCGGGGCCCAGCTGGCGGGATCGGCGTCCGTCTGCTCGCCCGAGCGGATGTCCTTCACCTGGTGCTTGCCGTCGTCGTCCGTGAACCAGACGAAGGGAATGCCCCGCCGGTCGGCGAACTTGATCTGCTTGCCGAACTTCTCGGCCTTCGCAGCGACCTCGGTGGCGATGCCGCGGCTGCGTAGCTGCGCGGCGACGTCCTGGGCGGCGCCCCAGCTGTCGTCGCTGCTGAGCGCCACCAGCACCGCCGTGGGGACCGAGCGCGACGCCTTGGCGAGCTCCTGGCTGAGGATCCGGGAGACCAGACGGGTCACCCCGATCGAGAGGCCGACGCCGGGAAACTTCCGGTTGCCTTTGCTGGCAAGGGCGTCGTAGCGGCCGCCCGAACAGATCGAGCCGAGCTGCTCGTGGCCCACCAGCACGGTCTCCACGACGGTGCCGGTGTAGTAGTCCAGTCCGCGGGCGATGCTCAGGTCGGCGACCACCTTGCCGGGTGCCCGCTGCACGGCTGCCTCAAGAACCTGCTCGAGCTCGTTCAGGCCCTCTTCGAGCAGTTCGTTGCTCACGCCCAGCGCCCGGACCTGCTCCACGAAGGACGTGTCCTCGGTGCGGATGCCGGCGAGCTGCAGCGCCGCCTGCGCCTGTTCCTCGCTGGCGCCGAGCTCGGACTTGAGCAGCTCGGCAACCCTGGCGGGCCCGATCTTCTCCAGCTTGTCGATGCTGCGCAGGACTCCTGCCGTGTCCGTGAGCCCGATGCCGGTGTAGAAGCCTTCGGCCAGCTTGCGGTTGTTGATCCGTAGCAGGAAGTCGGGAATCGGCAGGGCGTTCAGGGCTTCGGCAATCACCAGCGCGATTTCGACGTCGTAGCGGAACGGCAGTTCGCCGTCGCCCACGACGTCGATGTCCGCCTGGGTGAACTCCCGGGCGCGCCCCTCCTGGGGACGCTCGCCGCGCCAGACCTTCTGGATCTGGTAGCGGCGCAGGGGGAAGGCGAGATAGCCCGCGTTCTCCACCACATAACGGGCGAACGGCACGGTGAGATCGAAGTGCAGGGCCAGGGCATGCGGGTCTGCCTTGCCCCCCGTGCGCGCATCACCGGCGGCTTCGTCTTCGTCGTCCTGGAGCCGCTTCAGCCCGTAGACCTCTTTGTCGATTTCGCCCTTGCGCAGCAGCTGCCCCACGGTTTCCACGGCGCGGGTTTCGATCGAGGAGAAGCCATGGAGTTCAAAGATCCGCCGCAGGGTGTCCAGCACATGCAGCTCCACCAGCCGTTCCTCGGGAAGCCACTCGGGGAATCCGGACAGGGAGGCGGTGCGTGCCATGGTGGATTTTCTCCTCAGATAAAACGGTAGTTAAGGACAGGCACGGCGTTCTACGACGCATTCCGACCGAAAGCTACGGCGGATGGGCGGCAGACCGGCCAGTCGTGCGTAAAATGTGTGCGGCAGTCAGTTTATGCTTTCGGCGCCTGCATCTCTAATACGGACCGACGCCCTGCTGTTGCCGCAGCTTCGCTGCTGAAACCGCGACTGTGCCAAGGGGAGGACCCTACGGGCCGCCACGGCTTTCAGCCCTACAACCAGGAGGACCATTGGCGGCCAGTTCACGGAGCGCCCGCGAAGCGAAGCGGCGTGTCCAGCAGATGGAGGCTAAGCGCGAGCTGCGCCGGGTGCAGGAGAAGCGCCGGAAGCGCGACAACATCCTTGCGGTCGGCGCCGGCACGGCAGCGCTCGCCCTCGCCCTCGTCCTCCAGCTGACCGTCTTCTCCTCGAACCCGAGCGAAGAGGAGTTCGCGGCGACGCAGGCCGAGCTGTCCGCTCCCTCCGCTTCCGCGACGCCCTCGACCCCTCCCACCACCAACGCGGAGAACATCCCGAAGCCGGAAACCGCCGCGGGCAAAACCTTCACCGGCGAGCTCGCGCTGAATCGCGGGACCCTGGGCGTCGAACTGGACGGCACCAAGGCGCCGCAGGCAGCAGCCGTCTTCAAGTCCCTGGCGGACCAGAGTTTCTACAACGGCCTCAGTTGCCACCGGCTCACCACTGCCGAGACGTTTGGCGTCCTGCAGTGCGGCTCCAAATCCGGGGACGGCACCACCGACCCGGCCTACACCTGGGGTCCCTTGGAAAACACGCCGCAGGACAACAACTATCCTGCCGGAACCATCGCCGTCGCCCGGACGGGCGGGAACGCGTACGGCAACGGCACGCAGTTCTTCATCGTGTACAAGGACACCGTCATTCCGGCGGACGCTGCGGGCGGCTACACCGTTGTGGGCAAGGTGACATCGGGGCTGGACGTGGTCACCGGCATCGCCGCCGCCGGCCTTAAACCGGGTGGGAATGCCACCGACGGCGCACCCGCGGAACCAGTCACGATAGACTCGTTCTCTCTGAAGTAACCAGCCGGGGCCCTCGTGGCCACGGTCCCGGTATTTCCCTCCAAGCGAAAGACTTCTAGCGGTGACAGACAGTCAGAAATCCGACGAAACATTGTCAGCAGCAGCTGCCAACGAAACCGAAGCCGAGACAGCGGCAGTTGCAGCCAGCGACGCTGCAGATGCAGCAGCAGCAG
>JAODMV010000089.1 GCA_025464875.1 Arthrobacter sp.
GAAAGGATTGTGGCGGGTGGCGTACTGCTCGCCTTCCGTTGCGCTCTGGTGGTCGTCTCTGGCCCCCAGCGCAGGATGCTGGCAGGGGGTCTTCATGTCCTCCATGTAGCCCTTCCAGGTTTTTCCGGCCGTGCTGAGCTGGCCCGCGACGGTGGGTACGGACGCCGGATAGACGCAGCCGTCACCTTGCACCTGGCCCGGGGAGGCGGTTCCGCTCTGGTTGAAGGGGGCATACTTCGGGCAGTCGTTCCGGGTCATGGCGTTCGGCGCCTGCCCTGAAATCTGAGCGAGGTAGTTGGGGTTGGAGTGGTGGGCGATCCCGTAATACTCGGCGAGCAGCACGCCTTGGCCTCGCAGGGTCTGCGACAGGTAGGGGGCTTCCGAGCCCCCACCCCAGACCTTGTCGTAGCCTTTGTTCTCAAGGTTGATCACGAAGACGTGCCCCGGTCGGCCGGCAGCCTGCGCTGTGTCCGGGGGCGCCGGCCCACAAGCCGTGGCCACCAGCGTGAGGACCGTGAATAGCCCTGCCAAAATCAGCCACGTGCTTCGCCCCGCCGCATTCCAGCCCAGATTTTTTGCGGCAGTCCGGCTCATCGCTTCCGGCTTTCTCTTTGACGCGACCCAGTCGGAACCGGGGACGCCAGATGCCATCAGCCTGCCACCGCAGGCTAATAATCGCCCCGACGTACGCTCCATACTTCCTGTGAAGCCGCGCGTCCCGGAAAGTGGTGCGGGCAATCAGGACCAGCGGGCCGGCGCGGGCGACCCGCGGGGTTCGACGTTCAAGCTGCCTCGAGAAGTCGTTTCAGCTCGGCCAGCCGGGAGCCGACAGCCAGGGGCGGGTCGACTCCCAGCTCACTGCCTTGATGTTCGCGCATCGACGGGCGCGGGCTCAGCCTGCCTCGTGCCGTTCGACGACGAAATCGCCGCCGGGAAACAAGATCGTCTCGTGGCCGTCGTCGAACCTTACTTGGTACGGCGGCCCACCATCGGCGCCTCTGACCTCAAGAATCAGACCGTGCCGGTCCGGGCTCTCAACCGTGTGACCCCTGATGATGATGCGGTCCCCTGGGGCTGCTTTCATGGCATTCACCTCCCTTCTCCAGCGTACGTTGGTCCGGCTCTCGGGGGAACGGCCTTCGGCAGGCAGCAGTGGGCGGGTCCGGCGGGACCGCGCGCTCAGAACAGGCCGGCCGCCACTGTTCGCGTCAGCTCCTGGATGACGCGGGCTCGGGCAGGCATGTCCGAGAGGCTCGCGCCCCGGGTGTAGACCACGAACACGAAGGCTCGGTCGCCCTGGACCAGGATGCTCGCATCATGCAGATTTCCCTCGAGCAGGCCGTACTTATGGAAGACGTCGACGCCGGGCGGCACCGCGGCCGGGATCAGTGTTTCGTAGTTGGTGTTCTGCATGAAGGACAGCAACTGCCCGGTGTTGGACGGGCTGAGGAGCTGGCCTGTATACAGCAGCTGCAGGGTGCGGGCCGTCTCGGCCGGGGTGAGGAGGTTTTGCGTGTGGTCGTAGCTGATCCCCAGGGATGCCGCATAGTCGGTCAGCCCCTTGTGGCCGACCGCGTGGAGGATCAGCGCCCAGGACTCGTTGTTGCTCTGCTGGACCATCTGCCGGATCTGGACGGCGGCGGTGGAGGCGCCCATCCGGGCCGTCAGGGAGGCTCGGCCCGTTTCCACGCGTCTGTAGTAGGCCGCCGCGGCAAGGATCTTGGCCGTGCTGGCGGCCACAAACTTCGTCCGCACCCCGTACTCGTGGACGCCGCCTTGCCCGACATCGATCAGGGCCACTCCCAGCTGGTAGCCGCTGTTGACTGCCAAGACGGCGTTGATCTGGGCAGCGAGTTCGGGGCCGATGGCCGGAGCCGGGGCGGCGACGGCGGGGACATCGCTTGCGGTTGCGGCCGCCTCCGCAGCGGCTTCTGACCGTTTTTCGGACCCCGAGGTGAGCGCCGGGGGAAGGGTCAGCTCACCGGCCGCCGGTCCGGCGGCCCGCGAATTGGCCACTCGCTCAGCAGGCATCCCGCCGTGGACGGTCGCATAGACCGTGGTCCCCGAAACCAGCGCGACGGCGACGGCGGCCGCGGTCAGGAATTGCGGGCGCCTGCCGCCGAGGCGCCTGGCCGCCGACCCGGGAACGCCGTCGGCGCCGCCGGGTCGGTGCCGTGCCGAGTTGTAGTGCCGTGCCGGAGGCTCGATCACCTCGGCTCCCGCATGGCCCTGCCAGGGAGCTTCTCCAGGCATAGAGTTCCTCCGCTAACTAACGGCAGTCGGGGCGTTCAAGCGTTTGCATTGTGTATGTGGGCTCGGTCCCGGGCAAGCGTCCCACCTTGGGAAAACCTTGTAGTCCGTGCCGAGTCGCGGCGCCGGATGCCGCCCGGTCCCCTGCGGCGTCCGCGGGAGGCACCGTAGGTGAGGGTGCGGCGTACGCTGGGACGTAGCCCTGCTCGGCTGACGCCCTCCCGGCGGGCCGCCGCCAGCCCCTTGAAGGAGTCCCGATGCGAAAGATCATCCTGACGATGCAGATGTCTTTGGACGGTTTCATCGAGGGCCCGCAGCGGGACATCAGCTGGCACAGGGT
>JAODMV010000119.1 GCA_025464875.1 Arthrobacter sp.
CCGCCGCACCCGCCGCGCCCGCCGCGCCCGCCGCGGAGGCGGCGCCGCCGCTTCCGCTCACCGGCCAGCAGGAACTCTTCGGCAAGTCCGCCCTCTACAGCGAAGCCGAGCTCTTCAGTGAACCCGATCTCTTCAGCGAGCTCGACGAGGCGCCGCTGGCAGTCGCCGCCGGCGGGGAGGCGAGCCCTGAAGCGGTTGTCGAGTCCCTCGAGCGGGAACTGCTTCGCCCGGAAACCCGAGCGGATATCGGGCGCACCGCGGTGCTGCTGCACCCTGATTTCACCGAAATCGGCTGCTCGGGGCGCGTCTGGACCCGCGACTCGATGATGATGGCACTGGACGAGGCCCCCGACGTGGCCTCGGAACTGGAACTGCTGGGCGCGGACCGCCTGGGCGAGGGCGCCGTTCTCCTGACGTACCGCAGCTACGCCCGCTCGGGGGCGGCCCTGCACAGCTCCCTATGGGTCATTGACGGGACTCAATGGCGGCTCCGCTTCCATCAGGCCACCCCCGAGGCCTGAGGCCCGCACGGGGCCGCTCAGCCGAAACGCTGGGCGTTGTTCAGCTCGGCCTGGGCATAGTTCGCGGCCGCGGAGCTCAGCGCGAGGTTGATGGAGGCCAGGGACGCCTCGACCTTGGCCTGCGTCAGCGACCATTCGGCGATCAGGCTCTGGAAGTTGGTGGCCGCGGAACCGCGCCAGCTTCCCTGCAGTTCGTCGAGTCCTCGTCTCATCGACTGGACGTCGGCACCGATCCGGTCGACGGTGGCCTTGACGCTGGCGGACTTGAGCTGGAGGAGTTCCGTATCGACGGAGATGATGCTCATGGGATGCCCTCTCGATAGTGCCGGGACGCAGCCGGGACCTCGCGACGGGGTGGCTGCCTGGTCCGGATCTTCCGGACACTTCGAGCCTAGGCGGGCGGGCCGGGCGGGGACCACGATCGCTGGCCCCATGTGGATAACGCCGCGGGGATTGCCTGGCACTGCTCCTGATGCACAGGCACCGGCTGCGCGCTGTTACCCGCTGGCGTCCTCGCCGGCGCCAGAACGTTCTGCCGGCTCGTCCAGGAAGGGAAGGCTGACCACCAAGGTGGCGCCGCCGCCGTCGGTCCTCTCCAGCCGGACCTCGCCCGTGTGCGCACCGACGATGGCCGCCACGATCGCCAGCCCGAGCCCGCTGCCGCCCGTTTCACGGGTCCGCGAGGTGTCCGCGCGGTAGAAGCGCTCAAAGATCCGGGTTGCTTCGTCGTCCGCAACGCCCGGACCGTGGTCCCGGACCTCGATCACGGACTGCCTGCTCCCGTCCGGCGCGGTCCGGACCCCCACCGCCAGTTCGATCGGCGCGCCCTCCGGCGTGTAGCGCAGGGCATTGCCCACCAGGTTGCCCAGCACCTGCCGCAGCTTGGCCTCGTCGCCGAGCACCGGCGCCGGCCTGGGGGCCGCCCCGTCGAGCCCGGTCAAGGTGATGGCCCGGCTGCGGTCCGCGGCCTGGGTGTCCACGACTGCGTCATGGGCCAGCAGGAGCAGATCGGCGGGCTTCTGCTGTAAAGGGCGCTGCTCATCGATGCGGGCCAGCAGGAGCAGGTCCTCCACCATGGCGCCCATGCGCTTGGCCTCGCTTTCGATCCGTCCCATCGCCGTGGCGACGTCCTCCGGGGTGGACAGCGCGCCTTGCCGGTACAGCTCGGAGAACCCGCGGATGGTGACGAGCGGGGTCCGCAGCTCGTGGGAGGCATCGGCCGCGAAGCGCCGCATCCGGGCCTCGGAGGCCATCCGGGCGGCAAAGGCAGTTTCAATGTGCGCCAGCATCGCGTTGAGGGAGCCGCCCAGCCGGCCCACCTCCGTGCCGGGGTTTTCGATTTCCACGCGCCGGGAGAGGTCTCCCGCGGCGATTGCGGCCGCGGTCTTCTCCACCCGCGCGAGCGGCCGGAAGGATCTGGAGACGGTCCAGGTGGCGATGAAGAAGGCCAGGACGACGGTCAGCAGCCCCACGCCCACCACGACGAGGGCGGCGTGCTCCATCACGGAGTCGACGGGGGCGAGCGGGAGGCCAATGACGACGACGGAGCTGCGCTCGTTGCCGTCCAGGACGTTCAACGCGACCACCCGCCAGTTGCCGCCGTCCGTGCCGCGGACCTGGAACGGGGCCTGCTGGCGGTCCCGGGCGTCGGCGGCGGAAATGCTGCTGATGTCCGGGCGCGATTCCTTGCTGCCGCCGAACGGGTACGGGGGGAGCCCTGGGCTGAAAAGCATCAGCGAATAGTCAGTGGGGACGTTCGGGTTCTGTTCCTGCAGCTGACTGAACGAGCGCTGCTGGCGGACGGAATCGATGGCGGCGTTGAGCTTGTCGTCGACTTGTCCCTGCAGGAAGCTGTGCAGCAGGGTCAGGGTGCCTGCGCCGGTCGCGGTGAGGGCCACGAGCATCAGAGCCATCATGATGGCGACGAGCTGTGAGCGCAGCGAGGCCGATTTCCAGCGGCGCGGCAAGGTCAGCGCTTCTCGGCTGTCCGGAGCACGTAGCCCACGCCGCGTTTGGTCTGGATCAGCGCCGGGGCATCGGGATCGATATCGACCTTGCGGCGCAGGTAGGAGATGTAGGACTCCACGATCGAAGCGTCCCCGTTGAAGTCGTACTCCCAGACATGGTCCAGGATCTGGGCCTTGGACAGCACCCGGTTCGGGTTGAGCATCAGGTACCGCAGGAGCTTGAACTCCGTGGGCGAGAGCTCGATCACGGTGCCGCCGCGGCGCACCTCGTGGGCGTCGTCGTCGAGCTGGAGGTCATCGACCCGGATCACGGCGTCGTCGTCCACCTGCGGCTGGGTGCGGCGGAGCACCGCGCGGATGCGGGCCACCACCTCATCGAGGCTGAAGGGCTTCGTGACGTAGTCGTCGCCGCCCACCGTCAGGCCCGTGACCTTGTCCTCGGTGTCGTCCTTCGCCGTCAGGAAGAGCACCGGAAAGTGCTTGCCCGCGGCGCGCAGGCGGCGGGTGACGGTGAAGCCGTCCATGTCCGGCAGCATGACATCCAGCACGGCCAGGTCCGGGGCATGCAGTTCCGCCGCGGCCAGCGCGTCGCGGCCGTTGCCGGCCGAAACGACCTCGAATCCGGCGAAGCGCAATGAGGTGGCCAACAGCTCACGGATGTTCGGCTCATCATCGACGACGAGGAGCTTGGCTTCAGGACCGTTCTTATTCATATCTCCCATGATGCTCCCAGACTCTGAACGTTTTCTGAGTGGGAGATGTATGTTCGGTGAAGGTGGATGGCTGGGAAGTGTCTGCGGTGGTCAGCTGGCCGTCCCGACATCCCTGGCGTCCATGATCCGGTAGGCATAGCCTTGCTCCGCGAGGAAGCGCTGGCGCTTGGCTGCGAAATCCTGGTCCAGGGTGTCCCGGGCCACGAGCGAGTAAAAGCGGGCGCCGCGGCCGTCCTGCTTGGGACGCAGGAGGCGGCCCAGGCGTTGGGCCTCCTCCTGGCGGGAGCCGAAGGAACCCGACACCTGGATCGCGACCGAGGCCTCGGGCAGGTCGATGGAAAAGTTGGCGACCTTGGACACCACCAGGGTCTGCACCTCACCAGCGCGGAAGGCGTCGAAGAGCCGCTGGCGTTCCTTGACCGGGGTTTCGCCCTTGATCACCGGTGCCTGCAGGCGTTCACCGATCTCATCCAGCTGGTCGATGTACTGCCCGATCACGAGCAGCTGTTCGCCGGCGTGTTCGGCCACGAGCTGTTCCACCAGCCGGGTCTTCGTCTCGGAGGTGGCGCACAGGCGGTACTTGTCGGCGTCGTCGGCCATCGCGTAGGCCACGCGCTCGTCGCGGGGAAGGTCCACCCGGACCTCCACGCAGTCGGCGGGCGCGATGTAGCCCTGGGCTTCGATGTCCTTCCACGGCGCGTCATAGCGTTTAGGGCCGATGAGGCTGAAGACCTCGCCCTCCCGGCCGTCCTCGCGGACCAGCGTGGCGGTCAGCCCGAGCCGCCGCCGGGCCTGCAGATCCGCGGTCATCCGGAAAATCGGGGCGGGCAGCAGATGGACCTCGTCGTAGATGATGAGGCCCCAGTCATGGCCGTCCACCAGCTCCAGATGGGGGTAGAGCCCGCCGCGCTTGGTGGTCAGGACCTGGTAGGTGGCAATGGTGACGGGACGGACCTCCTTGACGGAGCCGGAGTACTCGCCGATTTCCGCCTCGGTGAGGGAGGTCCGTTTGAGCAGCTCGTCCTTCCACTGCCGCGCGGACACGGTGTTCGTGACCAGGATCAGGGTGGTGGTGGAGCTCGTGGCCATGGCGGCGGCCCCGACGAGGGTCTTGCCGGCACCGCAGGGGAGCACGACGACGCCGCTGCCGCCGGCCCAGAAATTTTCGGTGGCCAGCTGCTGGTACGGCCGGAGCTTCCAGCCGGACTCGTTCAGCACGATGGGGTGGGGGGTGCCGTCCACATAGCCGGCGAGGTCCTCGGCCGGCCAGCCGAGCTTGAGCAGCAGCTGCTTGAGCTGCCCGCGCTGGGAGGAATGCACCACCACGGTCTCGCCGTCGATCCTTGGACCCAGCAGCGGGGCGATCTTCTTGGCCCGGCTGACCTCCTCGAGGATCGGGTAGTCGGACGTGCGCATCACCAGGCCGTGCTGCGGGTCCTTCTCCAGCCGGAGCCGGCCGTACCGGGACATGGTCTCTTCGACGTCGATCAGCAGCGAATGCGGCACCGGGAAGCGCGAGTAGCGAAGCAGGGTGTCGAGCACCTTTTCGGCGTCCAGCCCGGCCGCCCGGGCATTCCAGAGACCCAGGGGCGTGAGCCGGTAGCTGTGCACATGTTCCGGGGCGCGCTCCAGTTCGGCGAACGCCGCGATGGCGTGACGGGCCTCGGTGGCCAGTTCGTGGTCGACTTCCAACAGGATGGTCTTGTCGCTTTGGACGATCAGCGGTCCGTCGTTCACTGGAGTAATTCCTCTGCGGCTTCTACATCGATAATCCGGTGGATGGACAGGACCCGTTCGGTTTCCTTGTCCGGATCGAAGACCCGGACCCGCCCGCCGTTCACTGCCACCGGAACAACCGTTTCGCGGCTGGCATTCCCCATGCCGTCCACCACGTTCATGACGACGCGCTGTTTGAGCCGGATGGCTTTCTGCAGGGTTTCCAGTCCCAGCTGGGTGGCCTCCTCGCTGCTGGTGGCCGCGCCCGGCGGGTGGCCGTCCGGGGCGCCCGTGCCGGCGGGGCGCTGCTCACCGCGGAGCACCGCCAACTGGGCATCGACGTCGGCCTCCGGGGGAGCGGTGCGCGGGGCGCTGTAGACCGGGCGGCCGCTGCCGGGCAGGACCGTGCTGGTGCGGCGCAGCCGGACGACGGCGGAGTCGCTCTCTTCCACGGCGGGGGTCAGCCCCAGGCCGCGCAGGACCTGGGCGGTTTCCCGGGGCGTGGCGTGCGAGATGACCACCGTGGGTGCGATCCGTGCCAGTCCCAGTCCTGCCGCGGCGGGGGCCTTGAGAAGTTCCAGCAGGCCCGCCTCGTCCTCGCTCTGGACGAAGCTCGTGGCAGCCCCCACCCGGAGCCGGGAGTGGCGCGCGGCGGTGTCCTCGATCAGGTACTGGAGCGGCTGCGGGATGGCTGTGGCCGAATGCTGGCGCAGGAACTCCAGCAAGGCGCGGGCGTCCTGGCCCGCGTCCAGGGCCCGCCGCACCGAGGCGACGGAGAAGCGATAGATCGTTGCCGGACCCTGGCCCTCGGCGTCGGCCATCGTCAGGAGCCGTTCGCTCAGCTCAGGGGCGAGGTAGCCAGGGGCCACTGCGGTCAGGTCCGCCTGGAGCAGCACATGGTTCAGTGCCGCCGGTAGATGTTCGCCCAGGAGCCCGAGG
>JAODMV010000127.1 GCA_025464875.1 Arthrobacter sp.
GCCTGGCAGGGGCACCTCTGCGTTTGTGTCCCACCCCACAAGCCCTACTAGACTCTAGGTGAGCTCAGCGTGGCGCTCTGCCTGCACACCTTCGAACCAGGATTTGAGCCAAGACATGAAAATAGGAATCCTCACCAGCGGCGGCGACTGCCCCGGACTGAACGCCGTCATCCGTGGCGCCGTCCTCAAGGGCATTGCCGTCCACGGCCACGAATTCGTAGGATTCCTGGACGGCTGGCGCGGCGTCGTCGAGGGCGACGTCATCGACATCCCCCGCAGCCTGGTCCGCGGCATCGCCAAGCAGGGCGGCACCATCCTGGGCACGTCCCGCACCAACCCGTTCGAGAACGGCGGCGGCCCCGAGGTCATCAAGGCCAACATGGACCGGCTCGGCATCGACGCCCTCATCGCCATCGGCGGCGAAGGCACCTTGGCCGCGGCGAAGCGGCTCACCGACGCCGGGCTCAAGATCGTGGGGGTCCCGAAGACCGTCGACAACGACCTCGACGCCACGGATTACACCTTCGGCTTCGACACCGCCGTCGAGATCGCGACCGAGGCGATGGACCGTCTGCGCACCACCGGAGAGTCCCACCACCGCTGCATGATCGCCGAGGTCATGGGGCGCCACGTGGGCTGGATCGCCCTGCATGCCGGGATGGCCTCCGGCGCCCACGCCATCCTGATTCCCGAGCAGAAGGCCACGATGGAGCAGATCGCCGCGTGGGTCACCTCGGCACGCGACCGCGGCCGTGCCCCGCTCGTCGTGGTCGCCGAGGGCTTCGTCCCGGAAGGCCAGGAAACCCCGCATTCCGAGCGCGGCATGGACACCTTCGGCCGCCCGCGCCTAGGTGGCATTGCCGAGCAGTTGGCGCCCGAACTGGAAGCCATGACCGGCATCGAGACCCGCGCCACCGTGCTCGGCCACATCCAGCGTGGCGGGGTTCCGACGGCGTTCGACCGGGTGCTGGCTACCCGCCTGGGCATGGCGGCCATCGATTCGGTCGTGGACCACCGCTGGGGCACCATGGTTTCGCTCCACGGCACGGATATCGTGCACGTCGGATTCGAGGCCGCGCTCGGCAACCTCAAGTCAGTCCCGCAGAACCGCTATGACGAGGCCGCGGTCCTCTTCGGCTGAGGCCGGCCGACGGTGGGTAGGGTTGAGTCATGACTCTTGAGCCCGGTTCCGCCGACATCATCGCGCTCGCATGGGCGCGCCACCTGGGATTCGACGACGGCGACTTCGCGGCCGCCGCCGGCGAACGCCTCACCCGCGCGGATGACTCCCGCCGTTCGGTCGACTTCATCCGGCTGTTCGGCACCTCCGCGCTGGTGGGGCCGCAGTGGGTGCTGGATGCCGCCGTCGGGATCCCCGACGAGGAACTCGCCCAGCACGTCACCCTGCTGACCCTCACCCGGCCGCACGGCGGCCACGGCCTGGGCGCGGCCGCGCTGTTCTTCGCCGATGAGCTGCCCCTGCTGCAGCCCGCCGAGCAGCTCACCGTCTCGCATGGAAACCCCGAAGCGGTGGAGCTGGAAGGCCGCTGCCCGCCGGATGACGTGAACGAAGTCCGGCTGTCCGAGCTTCCGCACCGCTTCACCATCCTGCGCGATGACGTCGGCCAGTCCGTTCCGGTGGCCTGCGGCGCCTATGCGGAGTGGGAGGGGATCCTGGCGGACATCGGGGTCCTGGTGGACCCGGAGTGGCGGCGGCGCGGGCTGGGCTCCCTGGCGGCCTCGGTCGCGGCCCACGAGGCCCTCGCCTCGGGGCTCACTCTCCAGTGGCGTTCCGACGTCAGCAACAAGGGCTCACTGGCGATCGCCCGGAGCCTGGGTTTCGCGGCCGGCGGCATCCAGACCAGCGTGCTGCTGGGCTGATCCGGCGGCCGGCCGGCGCCCCCTGGCGTTATCGGCCGGGCTGGACGTCGGCCCGGTCGCCGCTTGACGTGGCCGCAGGAACGGTGCCGCCCCAGCCCTGCTGCGGCTTGGGCTTGGCGAAGAACAGGGCCACGGCGGCGCCGAGCAGGATGACCGCCGCCGGCAGCAGAATGGACTGGCCCATCGCCGTCGAGAACCCTTCGTGAAGCGCTTCGGGCAAGGCGTCGCCGAAGCCCATGGGCGAGGCCTCGCCGCTTGCCCCGGGCGCGGCCGGCAGTTCCGCCGCGAGGCGCGCCTGGATGAGGACCGCGATGGCGGCGCTGCCCAGGACAGCGCCGATCTGCCGGGTGGTGTTGTAGACACCGGAGCCGGCCCCGGCCTGGCGGGGCGGCAGGTTGCGGGTGGCGGTCGAGCTCAGGGGGGCCCAGATGCCGGCGTTCGCGAAGCCGAGCACGGCGCTCGGCAGCAGGAACAGCCAAATCGGCGTGTCCGGGTGCATGAGGGCGGCGTTCCAGAACAGCGCCACCGACATAAGGCTCAGGCCGGCGGCTGTGAGGTATTTCGGGTTGACCCGGTCGATGATCTTGCCGACGACCGGCGCCAGGCCGCCCGAGATGAGCGCCATGGGGACCATCAGGAGGGCCGACTGGGTGGGGGTCAGGCCGCGGACCATCTGGTAGTAGAAGATCAGCGGCAGGGTGAAGGCCGTCACGGAAAAGCCCACAGTGGTGATCCCGATGTTGGCCAGCGAGAAGTTGCGGTCCTTGAAGAGGGCCAGGGGAAGCAGCGGTTCACCGGCGTAGAACCGGGGGTTCACCCGCTGCCACACCACGAACACCGCCAGGACGGCAATGCCGCAGATGATGAGCCCCCAGACGGTGATGGGCCCGGCGATGGTTCCCCAGTTGTAGGTTTCGCCCTCCTGGATGCCGAACACCAGGAGGAAGAGGCCGACGGCGCTGAGCAGCACCCCGGGGATGTCGAACTTGTGGGGGTGCGTGCTGAGGTCCGGAACGAAGCGCAGGGCGAGGATGAAGCCCGCAATTCCGACGGGCACGTTGACGAAGAAGATCCATTCCCAGCCGAGCCCGTCGACCAGGACGCCGCCCAGGATCGGACCGACCAGGGTGGCGACGCCGGCCGTGGCGCCCCAGATGCCCATGGCCGCACCGCGTCGGTCCGGCGGGAAGATCCGCGTGATGACGGCCATGGTCTGCGGCGTCATCATCGCCGCGCCGAAGCCCTGGAGGACCCGCGCCACGATGAGTGTCTGCACATCACCCGAGAGGCCGCACCAGAGGGAGGCGAGGGTGAAGACCACCAGCCCGCTCAGGTAGAGCTTCTTGGGCCCGACGCGGTCGCCCAGCCTGCCGGTGATCAGCAGCGGGACGGCGGAGGCGAGCAGATAGGCGCTGGTCACCCAGATCACCGAGTTGATGTCGGC
>JAODMV010000188.1 GCA_025464875.1 Arthrobacter sp.
GGGTAAATGTCCTGAATTGCCATGTATCGACGATAGGCGCGGGCCCGCGGGCCCCTCAACGGCGCGGAAACACCAGTTCACGCGAGGTAACGCCGCGTCACATTGCGGGTTTGCCGGGCCGGATCAGTGCGCGGGCGCCGTCCGGGGGCACTTTGACGGCCGAAGGAGCGTTCACAGGCCCGGCCGTCGGCGTGTCCGCGTCAAAGTGCCCCCGTTCGGCGCCGGCAGCAACCCAGAGGCCGATTAAGGGCGCCTACTTCGCGGCAATGATCTCGATCAGCTTGATATCCGGCTCCCTGTCGAGCAGCTCTTGGCCCTTTTGGGCGAGGGCTGCGGGAATGGCGCCGGTGAGGTGGGCCTGGCGGTCCTCCTCGGTGTCGAAGGTGTCGAAAATCCCGAAGTTGTTTGCGGTGATGCGGAAGGCGTACCAGGTCTTGGTGCCGGGCTCGTCCGCCACGATCTCGCGGCCGCCGTTGAGGAAGTCCCAAACCTCCTGTTCCTTCCCCGGTTTGGCCTCGAGCATTGCCAGCAGTCCGAATTTGGGTGCCACGGCTATCTCCTCAGTCGCTAGCTCGGAAGGGGCCGCACGCCGGCCCATATGCGCGAGTGTAGGCCGGGGCCAATCCGCCGACAAGGAGGGATCAAGGGAGCCGCGGGCACCGCTCCCGGACAGGCAGAAGCCCGACGGCGGGGTGCGCCGTCGGGCTTGTGCCGTGCAGTGTTGCTGGGCTATCGGGTGCTGCCGGCCAGGAGGCCGCGTCGCCGGAGCAGGCGCTTTTCGATCGGGGCGAAGACGAGCAACTCGATGAGGATGCCGACCCCCAGGATCAGGAGGATGGCGGCCATGACGGTGCTCATGTCCGACAGGATCCGGCCCTGGTCCAGCAGCGAGCCGAGGCCGAAGCCGATGGAGCCGCCGACCGCGATGATTTCCGCGGCCATGAGCGAGCGCCAGGAGAAGGCCCAGCCCTGTTTGAGGCCGCCAAGATAGCCGGGGAGGGCGGCCGGAAGGATGATCTGCAGCGCCAGCTGCAGCCGGGACGCGCCCAGGACCTTGCCGACGCTGCGGTACTGCGGCGGGATCTGGTCCACGCCGGAGATGAGCCCGTTGATGATGGAGGGGATGGCCCCCATGAACACGACGAAAAACACCGTGGCGTCGGTCAGGCCGAACCAGATGATCGCGGCCGGCACCCAGGCCACCGACGGCAGCACCTGCAGCCCCGAGATCAGCGGGCCGAAGGCGCGACGCAGCGGCGCCACCTGTGCCAGCAGCAGCCCGATCGGAGTGGCGATCGCCACGCTGATCAGGAAACCCACCACGCCGCGCTGCAGCGAGGTCCAGATCGCCTCCTGGGTCTTCCCCTCGCCCCACAGGGTGCCCAGCTGGCCGAGGACGTCCAGCGGCCCGGGCACCAGGTCGCGCCGCTTGATCCCCAGGGACACATACAGCTGCCA
The DNA here is from genome assembly GCA_025464875.1 of Arthrobacter sp. Lineage (GTDB taxonomy): Bacteria > Actinomycetota > Actinomycetes > Actinomycetales > Micrococcaceae > Arthrobacter. The sequence goes on from JAODMV010000188.1 coordinate 1,459, forward strand.
GGCGAGCAGCAGCACGGCCAGCGCGGCGACCGGCAGCAGGATCCGGCTCCAGTCGATCCGGTGCGCCCGGGCGGTGTCGGACTGCAGGGAGTCGAGCCCGGCCTCGAGCTCGCGCAGGTCGGCGGTGCCGGTGGAGGACCGGGTCAGGGCCGCGGTCACCGATGCCGGGGCGGCATCTGGCGCCGGGGCGGCATCCGGCGCGGGGGCGGCATCCGGCGCGGTGTCAACGGAGGGCGACAGGAACTTATTTGGCATGGCGGCGAATCTCCTCGCGTAGCCGGGCGGTGATGATGCCGGTCAGTTGGCCTGCGAGTCCGGCGTCGGTGCGGTGCTCCTCGCTGACGTGCCACTCCTGCACCACGCGGCCGGGCCGTGAGGAGAGCAGCAGCACGCGCTGGCCCAGCCGGACGGCTTCGCGGACGTTGTGGGTGACAAACACGATGGTGCGGCCGGTCTCCTTCCAGATCCGTTCCAGCTCGTCATGGAGCAGGTCGCGGGTGATGGCGTCCAGGGCGGCGAAGGGCTCGTCCATGAGGAGCAGCTGGCGGTCCTGGGCCAAAGAGCGGGCCAGGGACACGCGCTGGCGCATGCCGCCGGAGAGCTCGTGCGGGCGCTTGTCCCCCGCGCCGCCGAGATGCACGAGGTCGAGGAGCTCGTTGGCCTTGTTCCGGCGTTCGGCCTTCCCGACGCCGCGCAGCTGCAGGGCCAGCTCGATGTTGCCCCGGGCGGTCAGCCAGGGGAAGAGGGCCGCATCCTGGAACATGAAGGCCGCGCCGTCGCTGGGCACTTCGAGGGCGCCCGACGTCGGGGCCTCCAGCCCCGCCATGATGTTGAGCAGGGTGGACTTGCCGCAGCCGGACGCACCGAGCAGGGCGACGAATTCGCCCCGCCCGATGGTGGCATTGACGTCGTCCAGCACCGGGGCGCCGTCGCCGAAGCGCTTGCCCAGGTTTTCCAGTACGACTGGCATGGTCACGTCCTTAGCTTGGTGTGGGGGGCTGGTCGCGGAGCTAGTCCTTGCCCAGCCCTTCCGCGGAGATTTTCTTGCCGGTGGCGCCCTCGCTCAGGACCTTGTTCAGTGCCGTGAGGTCGAAGATGCCGTTGATGTCGGCCTGCTTGGTGGTGCCTGCATCGACGCCGTCCTGGAGCAGTTTCCGGTAGGTCCCGGCGAGCGGGTCCACGGTGAAGACGATGTTCTGCAGGGACCGGTCGATGACGTCGGGCTGCAGTGCGGCCCCGGCGGATTCCTTGAGCGCGGCGTTCAGGACGCTGGCCTTCTCCGCGGCGGGCGCAGCGTTGAGCCAGTCCACGGCTTCGACGTTGCCCTTCAGCAGTGCCTGCACGGTGGCCGGGTGGTCGGCCGCGAACTTCTTGTTCACGATCAGGACCGTGGTGGTGAACTCGCCCTTCTCCCACAGGTCCTTTTCATCGACGAGGACGTTGGCGCCGGCCTGGAGCACAAGGCGGGAGGCCCACGGCTCCGGCAGCCACGCGCCGTCGAGCTTGCCGTCCTGGAACAGCTTCAGGGTCTGGGCGTTCTCGCTGGGGTTGATGGCGACATCTCCGCTGCCGTCCGTGGAGGTCTTGTAGCCCTGGTGGACCAACCAGGACCGCAGGGCGACGTCCTGGGTGCCGCCGAGCTGCGGCGAGGCCAGCGTCTTGCCCTTGAGGTCCGCGGCGGAGCCGATGCCGGGTTTGACCACCAGTTGCGCTCCGCCGGCGGCGGCGCCGGCGATGATGCTGATCGACTCGCCCTTGCTCTTGACGTAGGAGTTGATGGCCGGGTTGGGGCCGATGTAGGTGGCGTCGATGGCGCCGGCGTTGAGGGCTTCAATGGCGGCAGGGCCGGCGTTGAAGACCTGGGTGCTGAGCTTGGTTTCGCCCAGGTTCTTGGCAATGAAGCCCTGGCCGACCCCGACGAGGGCCGGGGCGTGCGTGATGTTCCCGAAGTAGCCCAGCTTGAGCTCGGCGGCCGGATTCGCGTCCGGCACCGCCGCGGGCGCCGGTTCAGGACCTCCGGACACGGTGGTGGATGCCACCGCCGCCCCGGCGCCGATCAGCACGGCGAGTCCAGCGGCCAGTGCCGCCTTGACCGCGCGGGTGCGCTTCGGTTTGCCGGACTCACCGGCCACGATGCGGATCATTCCGGGCTGGGGACTTGTCATGAATTCACCATAGGGAGTGTCATAAACGGGGTTCAATGGCACGGAAACCCGGGGTCACGCGGGTTCACGGAGCGTCACATTCGGGGTAAAAAAACCGCAGCGTGCCTCCCGGGCCGGCGCGGAGGCGGCGGTCCGGGAAACACGCTGCGGCAAGGCAAGCGCATATTACGGGTGCACTCAGATCGAGTAGCGTTCGTCCTCGTGGTCGCCCGGGTGGTCGTTGACCAGGCCGGCGGCGAGGGTGTTGCCGTCCAGCGGGTCGATCACCAGGAACGCCCCGGTGCGGCGGTGGTGCAGGTAGTTCTCCAGCGGCAGCGCGGCGGCCAGCCGGAGCTGGGCCTGGCCGATGTCGTTGAGTTCCAGCGTGGAGCTGGGTTCGAGCTGGAAGCTGGCGAGGTCCAGCTTCCCGGTCACGTTCCGGACCATGGCCTGGACCGTGCGGGTGCCGTGTTTGACCAGCACCTTGGCGCCTTCGCGGAGCGGCTTCGGCGAGAGCCAGCACAGCGCCGCGTACAGATCGGCCGAGGCCTCCCGGATGGTTCCGGCCGCCGCGATCGTGTCGCCGCGGGCAACATCGAATTCATCCGCCAGGCGCAGCGCCACGGACTGCGGGGCCACGGCCTCGGTGAGTGCGGAGCCCGCGAAGTCAATGCCGGTCACCGTGGTGGTGCGCGGGGCCTGGCCGGGCGTCAGGACGCTGACCTTGTCCCCCAGCTTCACCGAGCCTTCGGTGATCTGGCCCGCGTAGGCCCGGTAGTCCCGGTAGGCCTCCACGTCGAGCCCGGCGGCGACGGCGTCGGGAGCCAGCGCCCCCTGCGGCCGGAGAACAAGCTGCACCGGGAAGCGGAAGCTCTCCAGCTCGCTTTCGAGTTCGTCGGCGGCCGGCAGCGTCTCCAGGACTTCCAGCAGGGCCGGCCCGTCATACCAGGGCGTGCGCTCCGAGCGGTCCACGACGTTGTCGCCGTCGAGCGCCGAGACCGGCACCACCAGCAGGTCGCTGATCCCGGCAGTACCGGTCCCGGCAGCGCCGGATTTGGCAGTACCGGTGTCGGCAGCGCCGGATTCGGCGGAACGCAAACCGAGTTCCCCGGCCACCTTCCGGACGTCCGCCTCGATCTCCCGGAACACCGCCTCGCTGAAGTCCACGAGGTCGATCTTGTTCACGGCCACGATCAC
>JAODMV010000131.1 GCA_025464875.1 Arthrobacter sp.
TTGCGGGCGTGGTGCTTGGTGCGCATGAAGAGCACGCGGCGGCCGGCGCCCGAGGCGAGCTCGACGATCAGCTGTTTCTTGACGGTCTGGTCGTTGACGACGAGCACGTGGTGTTCCATGGTGGTCACCGCGGCCTGCGGATCGTCCACGGAGTGGGTCAGCGGGCTGGACAGGTAGCGCTGGACGATCTTGTCCACGCCGTTGTCCAGGGTGGCGGAGAACAGCAGGCGCTGGCCCTGGCTGGGCGTCATGTCCATGAGCTTCTTGACCACCGGCAGGAAGCCGAGGTCGGCCATGTGGTCGGCCTCGTCCAGCACGGTGACCTCGACTGCTTCGAGGGTCAGGATGCGCTGGCGGATGAGGTCCTCCAGGCGGCCCGGGCAGGCGATGACGATGTCGACGCCGGCGCGCAGGGCCTTCTCCTGACGCGCCTGGGAGATGCCGCCGTAGATCACGGTGGTGTTCAGGCCCATGGCCTTGGCCATCGGCTCGATGGTGGCGTTGATCTGGGTGGCCAGCTCACGGGTGGGTGCCAGGACCAGTCCCATGGGGCGGCCGGGCTTACGGAAGTGCTTCGCTTCGCGCTCAGCCAGGCGGGCCACCAGCGGGATGGCGAAGGCGATGGTCTTGCCGGAGCCGGTGCGGCCGCGGCCTAGGACGTCGCGTCCGGCCAGGGTGTCGGGAAGGGTCTTGACCTGGATGGGGAACGGGGTCTCGATCCCCTGTGCGGTCAGGGTCTCGGCGAGTGCCTTGGGCGTGCCGAGGGCAGCGAAAGTAGTCATGTGTTTCGAAGGTCTTTCTGGCGGTATCCATACGGATATCGGCCCCGGTGCCGGTTGGCCCAGGGGTTCGCCGAAGAAAAGTCAGGTGATCAACCGGGCCGCTGCCAAACTTGAGCAAACAGCCGGGACCAAATGGAACGCGTTCATCGACGCAGGATGTGCCTCTCACATGAAAAAACCCACTCCCAGCGGACGAATCCTTTAGGGGAACCGGTTGAAGAACCGGATCAAAAGTGGGCATCATTGCACATCAAGTTCCACCAGTCTACCATGTACGGCCTCTCGAGCTGGAATCGGGCGTCCGCCGGGGCCTTGTTGACCGCCGCGACCCGGCGGAAGAGCATGGGCAGGCGCAAGGCCAAGCGCAGGGCGAGCGAAGGCGGGAGCCAGATGCGCGGAAAAACCGCGGCTTGTTTCTTTCGCACCATCCAGGCCGCGCTGCTGCCGGTAGGCACGGCGGGTTACCTGATGGCCGTCCCCAAGCTGCTCCGCTACAGCCGGAAGACGGCAGTGTCGGCCACCCTGTTCGCCTCGCTTTACACGCGCTACATGCAGCACCGGCTGGGGACGAGGCCGGACGAGCCGGCGGCCCGGCTCATGAGGGTCATGCCGAATGTGTCCCGGCCGGGGTTTCGTCTGCAGACCGCCCCGACCCTGGTTGGCCATTCGCTGACGGGCTATGTCCCCCGGATCTACCGCTATCCCTACCCGCGGGAGGCGCCGCTGCGCCATCAGCAGACGGCGCGGACCAGCCTTTACGACGCCGCGCTGCAACGGCACCTCCCCGGCATCGACCAGCTCGTCATCCTCGGCGCGGGCTTCGACACCCGGGCCTTCAGGCTGCCGCCGGAGGAACGTGTGCGCTGCTTCGAGATCGACAAGCCCGGGACCCAGGCCTTCAAGACCAGGATGCTGAAGGGCGCGGGTCTTGCCACCGACCGGGCCTCCTACGTGCCGGCGGACTTCCAGACCGAGGACTGGTTCGGGAAGCTGCTCGCGGCGGGGTACGACCCGGGCAGGCCTGCGTTTTTCCTCTGGGAGTCGGTGACCATGTACCTGGACCGCGGCGCCGTCGAGGGAACGCTGCGCAGGATCGCCGGCACGGCCTCCGGCGGCGTCGTTGCCTTTGACTACTTCTCGGCAGAGCTCATCGCCTCGCGATCGCTGCTCATGCGCTACGCCCGGGCCGCAACCAGATTCACCGGGGAACCGCTTACCTTCGGCATCGACAACGCTCCCCCGGCCAGGGAGCGCGCCGCGGAATTCGTGGGAGCCTTTGGACTGGCCCTCGAAGAACACCGGAATTTCGGAACGGAGACCCGACGGCGGGCGGCGCCGGCCGGATTTGCCGTGGCCGTCGTCGGCCGTGCGCGTAGCGTGGTCCCGGCGGAACCGGACGAAGAAGGAGAGGCATGACCGGACACGAACACGATCACGATCATGGACACGGCGGCGAGGCTGCCCCGACGGACGCAGCGCAGTTGTGGGACGAGCTGTACCGGAGCCGTCCGAAGGTGTGGAGCGGACGGCCCAACCCGCAACTCGTCGCGGAGGCAGGAACTTTGCCCCCAGGACGGGCCCTCGATCTTGGCTGCGGCGAGGGCGCGGATGCCCTGTGGCTTGCACAGCAGGGGTGGACGGTCACGGCGATGGACGTCTCCGCCGTCGCGCTTGAGCGAGCCAAGGCTCACGCGCAGGAAACGGCGCCGGGCGCGGACATCGAGTGGGTGCTGCAGGATCTGGCCAGCTGGGTGCCGGAACCGTTGTTCGATCTGGTGACGGCCCAGTTCCTGCATTCGACCGTTCTGCCCTGGCAGCAGTCCCTGCGGCTCGCCGCTGCGGCCGTGCGGACCGGGGGCGCCCTGCTGCTCGTCGGCCACCATCCCGCCGGACTGCCGCCTTGGGGCCGGCACAACTCGCCGGACAAGTACTTCACGGCGGAAGAGGTCGTCCAGGAACTCGGGTTGGAGGCGCCTGAGTGGCGGCTCGACGTCGTCGACACCCGGCACCGGAGCGCGACCGGGCCCGACGGTGAGACTGCCACCTTGGCGGACGCCGTACTGCGCGCCACCCGGCTGCTGCCCGGCTAGTTGGAAGTCAGCCGCCGATGTAGCGGTTGCGCCCGGCCCGGTACCCGAACACGGCGGCCAGCGAGCCGACCAGCAGGAAAAGCACACCCGCCGCGGCAAAGGACCCGGTGGCGTGGTGGAGCTGGCCGACCATCAGGGTGCCGGTGGAGCCGAGCCCATAGCCCACGCCCTGCATCATGCCGGACAGGTGCGCGGCCGTGTTCCCGTTCCGGGTACGGAGCATGATCATGGTGAGCGCCACCGCCGTGAGGCTGCCCTGGCCCAGGCCCAACAGCCCGGTCCACAGCCAGATCAGCCCAACGGGGCCGAAGATGCTGAGGGCGAATCCTCCGCCGGTCAGAAGCGCCACCACGGTGTTGATGGCCCGCTGGTCCCGGAATCTGGTAGCCAGGGCGGGCGCGAAGAGGGATCCCAGCATTTGCAGCACGATCGAGGCCGAGACGATCAGCCCGGCCGTGCCGCCGTCCACACCGCGTTCGCGCAGGATGGGCGCCAGCCAGGCGAAGACGCTGAACGACATCATCGCCTGCAGCGCCATGAAGATGGTGACCTGCCAGGCGACCGGGGAGCGCCAGACGTTGATGCCGTCGGCCGCCTGCTGGTGGCGGCCGGGGCGCTGCCGGACGGCCAGCGGCAGGAACAGCAGAAAGACGACGCCGGCCGGCAGCGCCCAGAACCACAGCGCCGCCGTCCACTCGCCCGTGACGTTGAAGACGGGGTAGGTGAAGCCGGCACCGAGTGCCGCCGAGGCACAGATTGCCGTCGTGTACAGGCCGCCCATGAGCCCGAGGCGGTGCGGGAAGTCGCGCTTCACGAGGCCCGGCAGCAGCACGTTGCAGAGCGAAATGGCCGCGCCGCAGGCCGCCGTTCCGGCGAGCAGGGCCGGCAGGTGCCCGGCCGCGGCGACGTCCACCGGCCGCAGCAGCAGCCCGGCCGTCAGCACCGCCAAGGCGCCGAGCAGCACGCGCTCCGCGCCGAAGCGGCGCGCCAGCACGGGGGCAAGCGGGGCGAACACCCCCAGCAGTGTCACGGGGACCGTGGTGAGGACGACCACGGCCCACCCCGGCAGCCCGGCGTCGGCCGTCATCTCGGGAAGCACGGCCGAGAAACTGGAGAACAGGGTGCGGAGGTTCAGCCCGATCAGGACCAGGCAGACGCCCAGGTAGGCCAGTGCACGTCGGCTGCCGACGCGGCTGGGCCCGGCGGCGGGGACGTCGTCAGCCTCGGCGTCCACCAGCATGCTGCGGGCGGGCCCGGCGGCGGGGAAGCGGCCCGACGTCCCGGCAGCACGGCCTGCCGGCGGAAGTGCGGCAGGCCGTGCTGCGCTGCTTCCTGCCGGCTCCGGGCGGACGGTGGAATCCGGTGCGTTCTTTGGTGCGGTCACGGCCCCATTGTGACAGCCCCGTCGCCGCAGCCCTTGTCAACATGTCGGATCAGCACCCCCGGCCGAAGGCCGGTGGGCACTGCGGGGAACACGGCAGCGAGCACTGTGGCGGCGGCGGGGCAGGCGGGCGGGGCGCCGGGGCCGCGGGCGGCGCCGGGGCGGTACGCCCGGATTCCTCTATTCTGGAAGGGATGAGTGAATCCCCAGAATCCCCGCAGATGCCGCAGCCACCGCGCCCGGTGACCCCCGGCAGCCAGGCGTCCTTCGGCACCTACGGCGGCCGGCCGGTCAGTTTCGTGCGCCGCGGCACCCGCCTGCAGGGCCGCCGCCAGGCGGCCTGGGAGGAACACTCCGACCGCTGGGCCGTTGAAGTTCCGCGGCACATCGCCAACACCTCCGTGCACCCCGATTATGTGTTCGACGCCGAAGCGGAATTCGGCCGCAGTGCACCGCTGATCGTGGAGATCGGCTCCGGACTCGGCGACGCCGTGTGCCACGCCGCCGAGGAGAACCCGGACAAGGACTTCCTGGCCGTCGAGGTCTACACCCCGGGCCTGGCCAACACCCTGATCAAGATCAACAGCCGCAAGCTGAGCAACGTCCGCGTGGTGGAGGCAAACGCCCCCGAGGTACTGGCCACCATGCTTCCGGCCGGCTCCGTGACGGAACTGTGGGTCTTCTTCCCGGACCCGTGGCACAAGTCCCGCCACCACAAACGCCGCCTCATCCAGCCCGCCTTCGCCGAGCTCGCCTCCCGGGCACTCAAGCCCGGCGGCATCTGGCGGATCGCGACGGACTGGTCCAACTATGCCGTCCATGTGCGCGAGGTCCTGGCCGGCTCCGCCGAGTTCGAGAACCTCCACGACGGCGAGCGCAGCGGCCCCGAAAGCCCGCTCACCCAGGTGTGGGAATCCGGCGTCGAGTCCCTCGTCGGCGGCGCGCCCGTCAAAGAGGGCCGCGCGCCGGTGAGCACCGAACACACCGGGCCCAACGAAGGCATCGACGAGACCGG
>JAODMV010000167.1 GCA_025464875.1 Arthrobacter sp.
GCGGTACGGCGAGCACGAGTGTTGTTAGCCACTTGTGTCCTTCCAATATCTGCGGTGTGTCAGTGTTACTGGCCTCCACGATGGAGAGCATCGGCCAACCGCTGCCTTTTGCTACTGGGCACAGGGCCAACCCACCACAACTGCACGGAATGCTGAAGCCAGGTGGATTGTGCGTCTGCGCCTTGCCAGACAACGAACTAGCCTACCACGACGCGGCCTACCGACCGTGTCGCGATCCGGTTCCGGCCGGCCACGCCGTCAGATCCAGCACAGGCATCAGATCCAGCCCCGCTGTCAGATCCGGACATGCACGCCCCGGCTGCCCCGCCGGCCGAACGATGCCGCCCCCAGGAATTCAACCGCCACGAACGGTTCGGGCCCCACCACCCACTCCTCATGACCGGGCGGAATGGCGTAGGTATCGTTGGCATGGATCGTCGAGCGGTCGCCGCCGGAAGATTCAACTTCCATCACGCCGGAGACGCAGAACCCGAGGTGGTTGTGCTGGCAGAAGTCTGTCTGCTCCAACGGCTTGATGCACTCGGACCAACGCCAGCCGGGGCCGAGAATTAAACGGGCCACCGAGTAGTCGTTCACGGTAACCAGATCGAATTCGGCCTTGTCCGGGCACCGCTTCTTGTCTGGGGCATCGAAGGATTTGACCGCCATGGCTGACACGAGGTTTACGGACATGGGACGTTACCTGGGAACTGAGTATTAAGGCGCGGGGTGAAACAACTATTTGATTGTCGGCCGTCGGGCCGAGGCCTGAAAGTACGGGTGACTGGAAGGAAGTGCCGCTGTCCCCCACACAAGCACGTACGCCAGCAGGTCCATGCTGACGTAATTAAACGTTAGACCTCCCCCGCTGGAAGTCAACGGACGGTTCCGCTGCCGGTGGGTCAACTGCCCCGGATGATCTTCCGGAGCCGTTCCAGCCGCACTGCGATGTCCCGCTCCGCGCCATTGACGGTGGGTTCGTAGTAGTCCCGGCCCACCAGGTCGTCCGGCGGGTACTGCTGCGCCGCCACCGAGTGCGGGGCATCGTGCGCGTACTTGTAGCCCTGGCCATGGCCCAGCTGCTTTGACCCGGGGTAGTGGGCGTCCCTGAGGTGCGCCGGAATGCCGTTGCCGAGACCGGCGCGGACATCGGCGATGGCTTTGTTGATCCCCAGATAGGCGGCGTTGGACTTGGGCGCGGTGGCCAGGTGGACCACGGCCTCGGCCAATATGATCCGCCCCTCGGGCATTCCGATCAATTGCACTGCCTGGGCTGCCGCCACCGCCGTCTGCAGCGCCGTCGGGTCGGCCATGCCGACGTCCTCCGCGGCGGAGATCACGATGCGCCGGGCCACGAACCGGGGGTCCTCCCCTGCTTCGAGCATCCGCGCCAGATAGTGCAGTGCGGCGTCGACATCGGAGCCGCGGATGGATTTGATGAAGGCGCTGGCGACGTCGTAGTGCTGGTCGCCCGCCCTGTCGTAGCGCACGGACGCGACGTCCAGGGCCCGTTCCGTGTGCTTGAGTTCGATCATCACCGCAGCATCGACAGCGTCGTCCGCGTCGCCGAACGCGACCCCGGCGGCCGCCTCCAGCGCCGTCAGCGCACGCCGGGCGTCCCCGCCGGAGAGCCGGACGAGGTGGGCCATCGCCTCCGCGCTGAGCTCCACCTTGCCGTTCAGGCCCCGGGGATCCGCGAGGGCCCGCAGGAGCAGGCCCTCGATGTCGGCGTCGGTCAGCGGCCGCAGGGTCAGCAGCAGGGACCGGGAAAGCAGCGGGGATACAACCGAGAATGAGGGGTTTTCGGTGGTTGCCGCCACGAGCACCACCCAGCGGTTTTCGACGCCGGGGAGCAGGGCATCCTGTTGGGCTTTGTTGAAGCGGTGGATCTCGTCCAGGAAGAGCACCGTGGTGGTCTTGAACAGGTCCCGGGCCGTCAGTGCCTCGTCCATGACGCGCCGCACGTCCTTGACTCCGGCGGTGATGGCCGAGAGCTCCACGAACTTCCGGCCGGGGCCCTTGGCAATCACGTGCGCAAGGGTGGTCTTGCCCGTGCCGGGAGGTCCCCAGAGGATCAGCGAACTCGGTCCCGCCGGGCCGGTCGCGTCGGTGCCGGCGGCCAGCTGCCGCAAGGGCGATCCCTGGCCGAGCAGGTGCTGTTGCCCGACCACGTCGTCGAGGGTCCGGGGACGCATCCGGACGGCCAAGGGGCTGCGCGGCGACTGGCCGCGGTCCGAGGCGGCGCCGTCACCGGCGTCTTCGTTGTCAGGCCCCGGGCCAAAGAGATCATCCACATAGATAGGCTACTTCTAGTTTCAACGGGCGATGTTCAGACAAATGTTCAAACAAGGGAAGCACTTATGACAGTCAGCGGCGGCACGAGCTCCCGGGTCGCGTTCGTCCCCGGCGTCCGGCTCCCGGGCTGGGTGGAGCGCTTCACCGCAAGCCACGGCGAGGCGAGCCAGGAGGAGCTCGACGACGGCCTGCAGCTGCGCGCCGCGGACGGATCCCTGGCGCTGCTCCAGGCCCCGTGGCCGGCGGACGGACGGCCCGGGCGTGGGGGCGATGCCGTGTCCCGGCTGGCCGCCCTCGCTTCCCAGCCGCGGCGCATCGGAGCTGTGCTGGTCCGCCGGGGCGGGTACTCCGTCGCCGTCGTCAGCGCAGGCGCGGTGCTCGCGTCCAAGACCGGCACCCGCCACGTGCAGTCACGCACGGCAGCCGGCGGATGGTCCCAGCAGCGCTTCGCCCGGCGCCGGGACAACCAGGCGGACGCCCTCGTGGAGGCCGTCGCCGAACATGCCGGAAGGATCTTCGCGGATCACCGGATCGAGTATCTGGCGCCCGGCGGCGACCGGACCCTGGCGGAGCTGGTGCTCGCCGAGCCGGTGCTGAAGCAGTACGCCGGGATGGCCAGGCTCACGTTCCTGGACGTCCCGGATCCACGCGCCGCGGTCCTGAAGAAAGCCGCGGCACAGATGTGCGCGGTACGGATCCGGGTTTCAGACCCGCCGTTGTAGCCTGCGCTTCGCCGTTTCGACGGTTCCCTGCGAATTCAATGCTTAGCGTCGAGTGCGCAGCTAACCGTCGAAACGGCGGGCCGGAGCTCTATTCAGCCTTCTTGGCCTCCGGCTTGAAGTCCACGCCGGCTTCCTTGCGCTGCTGGGCCGTGATGGGGGCCGGCGCGGCGGTGAGCGGGTCGTAGCCGCCACCGGACTTCGGGAAGGCGATGACGTCGCGGATGGATTCGACGCCGGCCAGCAGGGCGACGACCCGGTCCCAGCCGAAGGCAATGCCGCCGTGGGGAGGCGCGCCGAACTTGAAGCCCTCCAGGAGGAAACCGAACTTGGTCTCGGCATCTTCCTTGTCCAGGCCCATCAGCTCGAAGACCCGTTCCTGGACGTCGCGCTCGTGGATACGGATGGACCCGCCGCCGATTTCGTTTCCGTTGCAGACGATGTCGTAGGCGTACGACAACGCCGATTCGGGATCCTTGTCGAAGCTGTCCATGAATTCGGGCTTGGGCGAGGTGAACGCGTGGTGCACGGCGGTCCACTTGCCTGCTCCCACCGCGACGTCGCCGGAAGCGACGGCAGCCGCCGCCGGTTCGAACATGGGGGCGTCCACGACCCAGACGAACGCCCAGTCGTTGGGGTTGATCAGTCCGGTCCGGTGTCCGATCTCGACACGGGCCGCGCCGAGCAGAGCCCGAGACGGCGTCTTCTCGCCGGCAGCGAAGAAGATCGCGTCACCGGGCTTGGCGCCGACGGCGTCGGCAAGGCCGGCACGCTCGGCGTCGGTGAGGTTCTTGGCCACGGGACCGGCCAGTTCGCCGTCTTCCTTGAAGAGGACGTAGGCCAGGCCCTTGGCGCCGCGCTGCTTGGCCCATTCCTGCCAGGCGTCGAGGGCACGGCGGGGCTGCGAGGCTCCGCCCGGCATGACCACGGCGCCGACGTAGGGTGCCTTGAAGACGCCGAAGTTGGTGTCCTTGAAGAATTCGGTGAGCTCGGTGAGCTCCAGGCCGAAGCGCAGGTCCGGCTTGTCCGAGCCGTAGCGGGCCATGGCGTCGTTGTAGGTGATGCGCTGGATGGGCGTCGGGATCTCGACGTCGATCAGCCTCCAGACGGCCTGGACGATGTTTTCGCCGAGGCGGATGATGTCGTCCTGCTCCACGAAGCTGGCTTCGATGTCCAGCTGGGTGAACTCCGGCTGGCGGTCCGCGCGGAAGTCCTCATCGCGGTAGCAGCGGGCGATCTGGTAGTACTTCTCGAAGCCGCCCACCTGGAGGAGCTGCTTGAACAGCTGCGGGGACTGCGGCAGCGCGTACCAGGAACCCGGTGCAAGGCGCGCCGGGACGACGAAGTCACGGGCGCCTTCCGGCGTCGAACGCGTAAGTGTGGGGGTTTCGATCTCAACGAAGCCGTCCTGGTGGAGCAGTTCGCGCGCCACGCGGTTGGCCTCCGAGCGCAGCCGCAGGTTACGGCTGGGGCCGGGGCGGCGCAGGTCCAGGTAGCGGTGCTTGAGGCGGGCTTCCTCGCCCACCTCAACGTGCTCGTCGATCTGGAACGGCAGCGGATCGGAGCTGTTGAGGACGGTGACCTTCTCCGCGATGACCTCGATCTCGCCGGTGGCCAGCGCCGGGTTCTCGTTGCCTTCCGGGCGCCGGGATACGGTGCCGATGATCTGGAGCACATACTCGTTGCGCAGGCCGTGGAATACCTCTTCCTCACGGACGACGACCTGGGCGACGCCCGAAGCGTCGCGGAGGTCAACGAATGCGACACCACCGTGATCACGACGCCGGCCGACCCAGCCGGCCAGGGTTACGGTTTGTCCAATGTGCTCGGAGCGGAGTGATCCGAGGTCATGTGTGCGCAGCACAGCTCGCCTTTCAGAGGGAAAACAGGTGGTGTTTCAATAGGATCGCTACGGAAACGATCCCGTTCGAGTTTACCCGTTGGAAAGGCCCCCTCCGCCATGGTGAGCAAGCCGCCCGGCCGCCAGCAATTGCAGCGCCGCCTCGGCGTCTTCGATTCCACTGCAATAGGTCTCGGCTCGATGCTGGGCGCCGGCGTGTTCGTGGTCTTCTCCCCCGCGGCCGCGCTGGCCGGGTCGCTGCTGACCGTCTCCGTGGCCCTGGCCGGTGCCGTCGCCTACTGCAACGCCGTCGCCTCCGCCCAGCTGGCCGCCAGGTATCCCGCCAGCGGAGGGAGCTACCTCTACGGACGCAAGCAGCTCGGCGAGTGGCCGGGCTTCATCGCCGGCTGGGGATTCGTGACGGGCAAGACGGCGTCCTGCGCCGCGATGGCCCTGACCTTCGGGCATTATCTGGCCCCGGCCTACGCCACGCCGGTGGCCGTGGCCGCCGTCGTGGTCCTGACCGGGGTGAACCTGCTCGGCATCACCCGGACGGCCTTGCTCACCCGGATCCTGCTGGCCGGGGTGTTGGCCACCCTGGTGTTTGTCGCCGTGGCGTCGATTCTTGGTCCGCATCCGGCCGGCGCGGGGCCGGCAGCGCCGGGCGCCGGCAGCGCGTGGGGCGTGCTCGCCGCGGCCGGGCTGGTGTTCTTCGCCTTTGCCGGGTACGCCCGGATCGCGACGCTGGGCGAGGAGGTCAAGGACCCGGCCGCCACCATTCCGCGGGCCATCCTCGCGGCACTGTCGGCGGCCTTCGTGATCTACCTGGGACTGGCGGTGCTGCTGCAGTTGCATCTGCCGCCGCGACAGCTGGCGGAGTCCACCGCGCCCTTGCTCGACGCCGTCACCGGCTCGCGGCTCGCCGGCGGCGCGCCGCTCGTGCAGGCGGGCGCCGCGGCCGCGTGCCTGGGCG
>JAODMV010000215.1 GCA_025464875.1 Arthrobacter sp.
GACGGGTGGCGCGACGTACGACGTGGCGCTCCCCTTTCTCGCCGAGGACCCATGGCAGCGCCTAGCCGACCTCCGTGCGGCCGTCCCGAACATCTGCCTCCAGAAGCTGCTGCGCGGCCGCAACACGGTCGGATACACGCCGTACCCGACCGCGGTGACGGAAGCGTTCGCCGAGGAGGCAGCGGCGACCGGCATCGACATCTTCCGCATCTTCGACGCCCTGAACGACGTGAACCAGATGGCTCCGGCCATCCGTGCCGTGCGCGAGACCGGCACAGCCGTTGCGGAAGTGGCCCTCTGCTACACCGCGGACATGCTCGATCCGAACGAGTCGCTCTACACCCTGGACTACTACCTGGAGCTGGCACAGAAGATCGTCGACGCCGGCGCGCACATCCTGGCCATCAAGGACATGGCCGGCTTGCTGCGTCCCGCCGCGGCCACCCGCCTGGTGACGGCGCTCCGGGAGAGGTTCGACCTCCCCGTCCACCTGCACACGCACGACACCGCCGGCGGCCAGCTGGCCACCCTGCTGGCAGCCGTGGACGCCGGCGTGGACGCCGTGGACGTGGCCTCCGCCTCCCTCGCCGGCACCACGAGCCAGCCGTCGGCCTCGGCCCTTGTGGCCGCGCTGGCCCACACCCCCCGGGACACCGGGCTATCCCTGGCGAACGTCGCCGCCCTGGAGCCGTACTGGGAAGCCGTCCGCCGCGTGTACGCGCCCTTCGAGTCCGGCCTGCCGGGGCCCACCGGCCGGGTCTACCAGCACGAGATCCCCGGCGGGCAGCTCTCCAATCTGCGCCAGCAGGCGATCGCGCTGGGCCTCGGCGAGCGTTTCGAGGCGATCGAGGACATGTACACCGCCGCGGACCGCATCCTCGGCCGGCTGGTGAAGGTGACCCCGTCCTCCAAGGTGGTGGGGGACCTGGCCCTGCATCTCGTGGGGCTCAACGCCGACCCCGCGGACTTCAACGAGAACCCGCAGAAGTATGACATTCCGGATTCTGTGATCGGCTTCCTCTCCGGCGAACTGGGCGACCCTCCCGGCGGCTGGCCCGAGCCGTTCCGGACCAAGGCGCTCCAGGGCCGCACCATCAAGGTCCGCGACGTCGAGCTCAGCGCGGAAGACAGCGCCGCCCTCGCGACGGACTCCAAGACGCGGCAGCAGACCCTCAACCGCCTGCTCTTCCCCGGCCCCACCAAGGACTACCAGAAAAGCGTGGAGTCCTACGGTAACCTCTCGGTGCTGGACACCCGCGACTACCTGTTCGGGCTGCAGCGCGGCGCGGAGCATGAGATCGAGCTGGAGAAGGGCGTCCGCCTGATTGCCTCGCTCGAAGCAGTCTCGGAGCCGGACGAGAAGGGCATGCGCACCGTGATGTGCACGCTCAACGGACAGTCCCGGCCCGTGGTGGTCCGGGACCGTTCGGTGGTCAGCAACGTCAAGGCCGCCGAGCGCGCCGACACCTCCCAGCCCGGCCACGTGGCCGCGCCGTTCGCCGGCGCCGTCTCCCTGACGGTCACGTCCGGGGACACGGTCAAGGCGGGGGACACCGTCGCCACTATCGAGGCCATGAAGATGGAGGCCTCCATCACGACGCCGGTGGCCGGCACCGTGTCACGGCTCGCCATCGGCGGCATTGAACAGGTCCAGGGCGGTGACCTGCTGCTCGTCGTCGAGTAGGCACGCCGAGCACGGACGCCGCAGGGCACAAAGAGCAGGGCACAAAGAAGGGTCCTTCCGGTTTCGGCCGGAAGGACCCTTCTGGTTCGTGTCTGGTTAGGCGCGGGCAGGGCGCGGCGCGCCGTACATCTCCTCGATCACGGTCTCGAAGTCCTGCACGACCTGGGCCCGTTTGACCTTCATGGAAGGCGTCAGGTGTCCGGACGCCTCGGTGAAGTCAGCCGGCACGATCCGGAAGGACTTGATGGCCTCGGCCTGCGACACCGACTGGTTGGCGCGGTCGATGAGCTCCTGGACCGCGGCCTTGACCGCCGGGTTGTCTGCCGCTTCGGCCAGCGAGGTCGAGGCCGGCAGGCCGTGGCGGTTCAGCCAGCCCGGGAGCGCCTCCTCGTCGAGGGTGACGAGGGCGCCGATGAACGGGCGGTTGTCGCCCACGACCAGCACCTGGGAGACGAGGGCGTCGGCGCGGATCTGGTCCTCGAGCAGGGCCGGCACCACGTTCTTGCCGCCGGCCGTGACGATGATTTCCTTCTTGCGGCCGGTGATGGTCAGGAAGCCCTGCTCATCGAGCTGCCCGATGTCGCCGGTCCGCAGCCAGCCGTCTTCGAAGGCGTCGGCGGACAGGTCGTCGCGCGTGTAGTAGCCCTGCATGACGCACACGCCCTTGGCGAGGATCTCGCCGTCGTCGGCAATCTTGACCGCGTTGCCGGGAATCGGGGCGCCGACGGTTCCGATCTTGATCAGCTGCGGGGTGTTGACGGTGATGGGGGCGGTGGTTTCGGTCAGGCCGTAGCCTTCCAGGATCTGCATGCCGATGCCCTGGAAGAAGTGTCCGAGCCGTTCGCCAAGCGGGCCGCCGCCGGAGACCGCGTGCGAGACCTCGCCGCCCATGGCGGCCCGGAGCTTGCTGTAGACGAGTTTGTCGAAGAGTGCGTGCTTGAGCTGGAGGCCCAGTCCCACCTTGCCGGCCTGCCGCGCCCGGGAGTAGGCGATGGCGGTGTCGGCCGCCCGGTGGAAGATGGCTCCCTTGCCGCCGTCCTCGGCCTTGGTCAGCGCCGAGTTGTAGACCTTCTCGAACACCCGCGGCACCGCGAGGATGAAGGTGGGCTTGTAGCTCTGCAGATCGAGGAGCAGGTGCTTGATGTCGGGGGTGTGCGCGACCGTGACACCGCCGGCGACGGCCAGCACCGAGATGAAGCGCGCGAACACATGGGCAAGGGGCAGGAACATGATGGTCCTGGCCTGCTCGCTGACGACGGCGCCCAGCGAGGTGGCCAGGACATTTTCGGAGAGTTCCACGAAGTTGCCGTGGGTCAGCTCGCAGCCCTTGGGCCGGCCGGTGGTGCCGGAGGTGTAGATAATCGTTGCGACGTCCGTAAGTGACGCCTGGCTGCGCCGTGCCTCCAGCTCCTCGTCGCTGATGCCGGCCCCGGCCGCGCGGACCTCGTCCAGGCCCTGGCCCTCGAGCTGCCAGACATGCTTCAGCTCCGTCAGCCCCTCCGAGCCCGCGGCCTGCCGGATGATGCCCTCGTGCTGGGCGGATTCGCCGAACGCGGCCACTGCCCCCGAGTCGCCGAGGTTCCAGGCGACCTGTGAAGCCGAGGACGTTTCGTAGATCGGGACGGAGATGGCGCCGGCGAACCAGATGGCGAAGTCGACGAGCGACCATTCATACCGCGTGCGGGACATGATGCCGACCCTGTCACCTGCTGCGACGCCGCTGGCCATGAG
>JAODMV010000222.1 GCA_025464875.1 Arthrobacter sp.
CCCCGGGCAAGGACGGCCTGCTGCACATCTCCGAGCTGCGCAAGCTCGCCGCCGGCAAGCGCGTTGACAACGTCGAGGACGTCGTCTCCGTCGGCCAGAAGGTCCAGGTGGAAATCACCAAGATCGACGACCGCGGCAAGCTCTCCCTCTCTCCCGTTGTTGCCGACGCTGAAGGCGCGGACAACGCTGAGATCGCCGAAGAGGTACTGGAAGAGTCCGGAGAGTAGTCCGCACTCCAGTTTGTACAGTTAGCGCAGAACAGCTAGCGCAGTACAGCCGCTGACGGCGGGGCCGGTGGATCATTCCACCGGCCCCGCTGGCGTTAAGCCGCTGGTACGATTGCAGGCAGATTTGGCACTGTTTATTGAAAGGCCTTGATGACTGTCGTACCCCTGCCGCTAGAGCAGAACCAGCACGCTGACACCCTGATCCACGGAGCCGACGGCGGTTCTGAAGTACGGCGCTCGGTGCTGCCCGGCGGCGTCCGCGTGCTCACCGAGGCCATGCCCGGCCAGCGTTCGGCAACCATCGGTTTCTGGGTCGCGGTCGGCTCCCGGGACGAGGCTCCCGGCCAGCACGGCTCCACCCACTTCCTGGAACACCTGCTGTTCAAGGGGACCAGGCGCCGCACCGCCCTGGAAATCGCCTCCGCCTTCGACGAGGTGGGCGGGGAATCGAACGCGGCCACCGCGAAGGAAAGCACCTGCTACTTCGCACGCGTACTGGACACCGACCTGCCCATGGCGATCGACGTCATCGCGGACATGATCACCGGCGCCGTCCTGGATCCGCAGGAGATGGAGCAGGAACGCGACGTCATCCTCGAAGAAATCGCGATGGACAGCGACGACCCCACCGACGTCGCGCACGAGCACTTTGTGTCGGCCGTCCTGGGGAGCCACCCGCTCGGCCGGCCGATCGGCGGCACTCCGGACGCGATCCGGGCCGTCGCCCGCGACTCCGTCTGGGACCACTACCGCCGCTACTACCGGCCCGACGAGCTCGTCATCACCGCCGCCGGGGGACTGGACCACGACATTGTCTGCGGGCTGGTGGTCGACGCCCTCCACTCTGCCGGCTGGGGGCTTGAGCCTGAAGCCGCGCCGGTGCAGCGCCGCTCCACCGAGCGCGCGGAGATCACGGGCACCGCGGGACTGCATGTGGTCAAGCGTCCGGTCGAACAGGCCAACATCATCATGGGCTGCCCCTCGCTGGTCGCCACCGACGACCGCCGCTTCGTCATGAGCGTGCTGAACGCCGTGCTGGGCGGCGGCATGTCCTCCCGCCTGTTCCAGGAAGTCCGGGAGAAGCGCGGTCTCGTCTACTCGACCTACTCCTTTGCTTCCTCCTACGCCGACGCTGGCTACTTCGGCATGTACGCCGGCTGCACACCGTCGAAGGTCCGGCAGGTCATTGATCTCCTGGGCGCCGAGCTGGACAAGCTCGCCGAGGGCGGCATCTCCGAGGAGGAGCTCCGCAAGGCGGTAGGACAGCTCTGCGGCGGCATCGTGCTGGCCTTGGAGGACACCGGATCGCGGATGTCCCGGCTGGGCCGCGCCGAGCTGGTGTCCGGCGAATACCAGGACATCGACGAGACCCTGCGCCAGATCAAGGCCGTCACCGCAGCCGAGGTCCAGGAGTTGGCCCGCGAGCTCGCGGCCGCTCCGCGGACTGTCACCGTCGTCGGCCCCTTCGAGGAAACCGAAACCTTCGGTCTCTGAGCCGCGAGGCATCATTCCCTAGACAGGGCAGGCGGCCCGGCGTGATGATGGAGCCGGGAGCCACTTGGGAGGAATGATGGACCGGCCATTGCCAGGCAGCGTACAGGAGGCGCTCGAAGGATTTCTGGGGCATTGGACCGGCACCACGCAGTGGGAGGCGACGGCGTGGGGCCCGGCCCGCTCTACCGCCGTTGCCATTTCCTTCGCCCGCGCGGCCGCCGGCCTGGCCGTCACCGCGAGCTACCGTCACACCGGCGCTGACGGAAGCCGCACCGAAGGACACGGTGTGTTCACCGTGGATCCGGACCGTCCCGACATGCTCTGGTATCACGTGAACAGCATGGGGCTGCCCCCGGAGCCGCCCGCGCGCGCGAGTTGGCAGGACGGCGTCCTGACGGTGGAACGACGCAGCGACCGGGGAACAGCGCGGCACACCTTCAGGGTGGTCGGCGGCGTGCTGACCCACGCCGCCGGGCTCCGGCTGGGCGCGGCGAGTGATTTCAGCCCGTTCATGACCTCGGTCTGCCAGCGTGTGCCCGAGGGCGCTGACGGCCAGGCTTGAGGTCCCGTTTCGAGGCCCGCTCAGCCGCCGGCGAAGGGCGGGAGCACGTCCACGACGTCCCCCGGGAACAGCCGCGCCGAATCGTTGCGGACCGCCACCTCGTTGAGCAGGAAACTGGACCGGGAGAGGATGCGGGCCAGCGGCGGCGTCCCGGCCGGGGGTTCCGGGCGTTCGACGCCGAGGATGGCCGCCAGGAGCGACGCCACGGTGGCGCCGGCGGCCAGTTCGAAGTGTTCCTCGTCGACACCGGCGGCTGCGCGTGCGGCAGCGAAGTAGCGTACGTGCACGGGAATCAGCCTCCGATGGCGCTCATGCTGCGGTCCGGCTGGACAAAGTCCGGAGCGTCCAGGCCCACGTGGTCCATCCCGTGTGCCTTGGGCTTGATCCACATCGCGTCCTGCCAGCGTTCGGCGAGCTGGCCGTCGCTGGCACCCTCGCGGAGCAGCCCCAGCAGGTCTACTTCCTCCCGGGAGAACAGGCAGCTCATGATCTTGCCCTCGGCCGTGATGCGGGTGCGGCGGCAGTCCGAGCAGAAGGGCTCCGTGACGGAGGCGATGATCCCGACGGTCCCCAGCGCGGGACCGGTGGCCCTTGCCGTCCCGGCATCCCGGTGCCGAACCTCGAAGCGTTCCGCGGGAGCGCCGTCCCGGGCCCGCGGATCCGGGCTCAGCACATAGTCAGCGGAGAGCAGTTCCCGGATTTCCGCCGCCGTGATCATGTCCCGGCGGGTCCAGCCGTGGTCGGCGTCGAGCGGCATCTGTTCGATGAAGCGCAGCTCATAGCCGCGGCCCAGGGCCCAGGCCAGCAGGGCTGGCGACTCGGCGTCGTTAAGTCCGCGCATCAGCACGGCGTTGAGCTTCACCGGGCCCAGCCCCGCAGCCCAGGCGGCGTCCACGCCGGCCAGGACCCTGTTCAGGAAGGGGCGCCGCGTCAGTTTCGCGAACGTTTCCTCATGCAAGGAATCCAGCGACACATTGATGCGGGTAAGCCCGGCCGCCTTCAACCCCGCAGCCTTCTTGTCCAGGCCGACGCCGTTGGTGGTCATGGAGATGGGCAGGTCCGGGTGGGCCTGGCGGAGCGCGGCGATGATGTCCAGCAGATCGGCCCGCACCAGCGGTTCGCCGCCGGTCAGCCTCAGCTCACGCACGCCTAGAAGATCGACGCCGATCCGCACGATCCGCACGATTTCCTCGGCGGACATGACGGCCTGCTTGGCAAGCCATTCGAGGCCTTCGGCCGGCATGCAGTAGGTGCAGCGCAGATTGCACTTGTCGGTCAGCGAGAGCCGCATATCCGTGGCGCGGCGGCCGTAGCGGTCCACGAGCCCGGCGGCCCTGCCGGCCGGGCGCCCGGGCAGCTGTGGCGGCCCGGAGGTGCCCGGGCCCGGGCTGCCTTCCTCGCGGGGCTGGGGGATGCCAAGCTGAACTGTCATAAGGTCAGGCTACGCCACGTCAGGGCCAGCGAACGCCTGCGGAAGCACGGGATTTTGCGGATTCCGTGGGGAACGCCTGCCGCTGCTTATTCCCGGGCGGAGGCCGTGCCGTGGCGGGGCCGTGAACCTATGCTGGAAGGGTGAACATGACCGGGACGCTGCCGGTAAGCGCCGCCACCGCAAGGCGGCGTGCCCTCGGCTGGGCTGCGGCCTCCGGGGTGGTGGCCGTCGGCGCCGGGGTGCTGCTGGGCGAACTCGCCGCCGGGCTCGTGAGCCCCTCGCTCTCGCCGGTGACCGCCGTCGGCGGCGCCGTGATCGACGCCGCCCCGCCCGGCCTCAAGGACTGGGCCGTCTCGGTGTTCGGCACCGCGGACAAGGCGGCCCTGCTGGGCGGCATGGCGCTGGCCATCGCCGCACTGGCGGCCCTGTCCGGAATCGTGGAATTCCGGCGCCGCTTCGCCGGGGTGGCCGTCATCGCGGTCTTCGGCGTCGTGGGGCTCGTGGCCGTGCTGGGCCGGGCCGAACGAACGGCCTACGCGGCCCCCGTCCCCCTGCTCGATGCCTTGCTCGCCATCGTGCTGCTCCGCTGGCTGACCGGGAAGCTGGGGGAGTGGCAGCACGAGCCGGACCCGCGCGAGGCCGGCCAGCCCGAGCCCCAGCCGGCCCGGCGCCGGTTCCTGCGGACACTCGGTGGAACGGCCGCCGTCGCCGCCCTCGGCGGCGTGCTCGCTTCCATGGTCCGGGGAGCCGCCGCCGCCGTCAGCGAGGCGCGCAGCAAGCTGATTCTCCCCGCGGCGGCGTCGCCCGCTCCACCGATTCCGGCGGGCGCCGAGCTCCGGTTGGACGGCATCGGCCCGCTCGTGACGCCCAACAAGGACTTCTATCGGATCGACACCGCACTGCGCGTCCCGCTGGTGGATCCGGAGCAGTGGACCCTGAAGGTGAGCGGCCTGGTGGAGCGCGGAATCGAACTGGATTTCGCCACGCTCCTCACCAAACCTTTGATCGAACGGCACGTCACCATCGCCTGCGTCTCCAACGAGGTGGGCGGGGACCTGATCGGCAACGCCCGCTGGCTCGGCTGGCCGGTCCGCGAGCTGCTGGCCACGGCCGGCCCGCAACCCGGTGCGGACATGGTGCTGTCCCGGAGCGCGGACGGCTGGACCGC
>JAODMV010000233.1 GCA_025464875.1 Arthrobacter sp.
CGGAGGCCGGGTTGGGAGTGAGCGTTCCCGAAATCAGCTCGTAAGCGGCCAGCCAGTGGGCCGTCTTGGGCCGGTCGATGGAGCGCCAGTACAGCTCCTCGATCCGGGCGCCAAGTTCAATCACGACGTCGGCCGCCTCGTCCCAGTCGATGCTGAGCCTGCTGTCGGTCCAGTGCAGCACGTGGTGCTGGTGCATCCAGGCGAAGAGCAGTTGGCCGCCGAGGCCATCGTAGTTCCGGACCCGGCTGCCGGTGATCGCGAAGCGGAAGATGCGGTCGAAGACGACGGCGTACTGGACGAGCTTGGCGTGCCGGCGTGCTTCCGGGTCCGCTTCCTCGTCCTTCTCGATCCTCACGGATTCGCGGAAGGCGGTCAGGTCGCAGCGGAGTTCCTCGAGGGAGTAGAGGAAGAACGGCATGCGCTGCTTGATCATGAACGGGTCGAACGGAAGGTCGCCGCGCATGTGGGTGCGGTCGTGGATGAGGTCCCACATAACAAACGTTTCCTCGGTCAGCCCCTGGTCCGCGAGCAGGCCCGAGGCATCCTCCGGAAGCTGCAGCGAGGTGATGTCCGTGGCGGCGCGGAGGACGTGCCGGAAGCGGGCCGCCTCGCGGTCGGCGAAGATCGCGCCCCAGACGAACTTTGGCGTTTCGCGCACGGCGACGGTTTCCGGGAAAAGCACTGCGGAATTGGTGTCGTAGCCGGGCGTGAAGTCCACAAAGCGGATGGGGACGAACAACTTGTTGGAGTATTCGCCTTCCTCAAGCCCGGCGATGAACTCGGGCCAGATGACCTCGACCAGCACGGCCTCGACGAGGCGGCTGCTGCTGCCGTTCTGGGTGTACATGGGGAAGACGACGAGGTGCTGCAGCCCGTTGACCCGTTGCTGCTGCGGCGCGAAGGCCTGCAGCGAGTCCAGGAAGTCGGGCACGCCGAAGCCGCCGTCGGCCCAGCGGCCGAAATCGGCGACGAGGAGTTCCAGGTAGCGGGCGTCGTGCGTGAAGGCGGGGGCGAGGGCCCTGATCGCTGCCGTGATGGTGCGGACGTGTCCGGCTGCCCCCTCGCGGGATGCGGCAGCCGGCACGGATCCGTCCTGGCCCTGAAGGGCCTGCAGCGCGGTGGCGGCAGCCTTGAGCCGCAGCCAGTCCGGGGAACCGGCCGTGGTCCGCGCCGTTGCGGGGAGAGTGGTCGTGCTCATCGTGGTGACGGGCCTTTCTGCTTACTTGGAGGGTCTACGCCGAGCGTAGCAAGCAATCAGAAGCTCTAATGATTAATCCGGTCGAGCATAAGAAGGGCTGTGGCTAGGGAGGCGGCAGGACCTTCCCAGCTACAGCGGGCCCCGGGCTGGCTGCGGGCGGGTGCGCCGCCCGGCGGCCGGAAGTGTCACTGCCCGGCGTCGTCCGCGGACACCAGCTTCAGCGAGACTGAGTTGATGCAGTAGCGCTGGTCCGTGGGGGTGCCGAAGCCTTCGCCTTCGAACACGTGGCCCAAGTGCGAATCGCAAGTGGCGCAACGGACCTCGATGCGATCCATTCCCAAGGTGCGGTCGTGGATGTAGCGCACGGTGCCGTCGGCCAGCGGGGCCCAGAACGAGGGCCAGCCGCAATGGGAGTCGAACTTTTCCTTGCTCGTGAAGAGTTCAGTGCCGCAGGCCCGGCACTGGTAGACGCCGGCGGTGTGGGTGTCCCAATATTCACCGGTGTACGGCCGCTCGGTGCCGGCCTGCCGCAGCACATGGTACTCCTCGGGCGTCAGTTCCTGGCGCCACTGCTCCTCCGTCTTCACGGCGGGCGGGGAGGTCGGTTCGACCGCGGGTGACGGGGCAGCGGAGATGTTTTCTGAGGTGTTATCTGGAGTGCTCATAGGGTGATCAACGCTCAGGAGTCCCCGATAAATCCCGATCCGGCGTACAAATGCAGTACGGGCAGGCCTAGCCGGTCCTGGGCCCTGTTGGCCCAGTCGGTGTGGAAGGTGTCCGCCAGGGCATGCGGGCGGGTGACCACCACGGCTTGTCCGGCGCCCAGTTCCTTGACCTTGGCCACGAGGCCCTCGACCGCCTCACCTTCGACCACCTCGCCGGCGACGCCGCCTCCCAGGCCGGCCAGCGCCGCGATCGAGGCGGCCAGGGTCTCGGCGGCTTCGGCCCGCTCCGTGGCTGGATCGGGGGACTTCGACGTCAGTTCGCGGAAGGCCTTGGCGATCTCCAACATGGAAAGGTTCTCCAGGAAGTCCACCAGCAGGTGCCGCTCGGTGTTGGCCGGGACCAGCACCATCAGGGGCGCGTCCCCGCCGGCCAGCAGGGATTCAATGTTGACGCGGTCATCCGCTCCGAGGGGCTCTTCTGTCAAAATGACGATTGGATCACTCATGCCCTCAGCCTAGTCGCGGAGCTCTGGCCCTGCACCGTTCCGCCACCGTACGGTCCCGTGTCATGGCCTGGGTCCGGGCCGTGTCCTTGCCCGTGGCCGGACGGAGCAGCGCTCCCGGATTTGCACGGATGCCGCCCTCGGACCAGAGTTCGGCAAGAATGGTGCCATGGCATCCTCGCTTCGCTACTTGCCGGACACGAACCGAAAACCGACTGCCCGCGGAAGCGCCGCTCCCGTTGTGCAGGCCGCCGAGACGGCCCTGCCCGGAAGCGCCAAATGGGCGGTGGGCGGCATCGTCGGAGGAAGCGCGGCGGCCGGCCTGCTGGCCGCCGGGTCCTCGGCCCTGGCCCTGTATTTTGCCCGCCGCATCATCACTCCCGTCCGGGCGCGCGAGGCCGACCAGGAAGTCCTGGCGGTGATTGGCGAAGGGTGCGGGCAGCAGATCATTCTCGCCGCCACCCCCGATGCCACGGTGGATGGCGTCTACGGGTTCTTTTTCGATGGCGGCCGGGGCCACGCCCGGATCGGCAGGATCCTCTCCTACTCGCCCGCCGAACGCACCGTGTTGCGCGAAGTCGAGACCGTCTACAGCGGCGATCTTTCGACGGCGCGCCGCGGCTGGTGGAGCGGTGCGGCCCACCCGGACCCCGCGGCGATCGGTCTTCCGTGCGAGGAGGTGCTGATCGAGGTCGACGGCGGGACCGCGCCGGCGTGGCTCGTACCGGCGGTCGCCGCCTCGGACGTCTGGGCAATCATGGTGCACGGCCGCGGCGCAACACGGCAGGAAGGCCTCCGGGCCGTCCGCGCCGCCCGCGAACTGGGCATGTCCAGCCTGCTGATCTCCTACCGCAACGACGGCCTGGCGCCCTCGGCGCAGGACGGGCGCTACGGACTGGGCTCCACC
This sequence comes from Arthrobacter sp., assembly GCA_025464875.1. Taxonomy (GTDB): domain Bacteria; phylum Actinomycetota; class Actinomycetes; order Actinomycetales; family Micrococcaceae; genus Arthrobacter. The sequence goes on from JAODMV010000233.1 coordinate 3,274, forward strand.
GAATGGCGCGACGTCGAGGCCGCCATCGCTTACGCCCTGGAGCAGGGCGCCCGCGAGGTGGTGCTCTTCGGCTGGTCCATGGGCGGTGCGATCTGCCTCCAGACCGCCGACCTCTCGCGCTACCACCACCTGATCCGGGCCATGGTGCTGGACGCCCCGGTGATCAACTGGGTCAACGTGCTGGCGCACCATGCGGAGCTGAACCGGATTCCTTCCTCCGTGGGACGCTACGGACAGCTGATGCTGAGCCACCGCGTCGGCCGGCGGCTGACCGGCCTGGCCGCCCCGGTGGACCTGAAGGCCATGGACTGGGTATCCCGTGCCGTGGAATTGCGAACGCCCACGCTGATCCTCCACAGCGTGGACGACGAGTATGTCCCTTATGGGCCGTCCGCGACCCTCGCCGAAAAGAACCCGGACATGGTGACCTTCGAACCCTTCAGCAAGGCCCTGCACACCAAGGAATGGAACGTGGATCCGGAACGCTGGGAACGGCTGGTCACGGCCTGGCTCCGGCAGCAGCTGGAACCCCGCGCGAACCCGGGCCAGGCGCTTCCTGACAGTTAGATCGGGGCGGTCCGCTCGGGAGCAGCCTGCGCCGGAACGGTTCGCTCCCGAGCAGTCGGACTAGTGCCCGGCGGTACCGATCGGGGCCGTGAGCGCGCCGGTGAGCCGGATCAGCTCGGCCGGATCCAGTTCGATGTCCAGGCCGCGCCGGCCGCCCGAGACGAGGATCGTGCCCAGGGCCAGGGCGCTGACGTCGAGGACGGTGGGGGAGGACTGCCGCTGTCCGAGCGGTGAGATGCCGCCAAGCACGTAGCCGGTCCGTCGCTCCGCCGTTGCCGGATCCGCCATGGCGGCCTTCTTGCCGCCCAGGGCCGCGGCGATCGCCTTGAGATCGAGATTCCCGCTGACCGGCACGACGCCGACGGCGAGCCTGCCGTCGACGTCGACCATCAGGGTCTTGAAGACCCGGGCGGGGCCGATGCCGAGCATTTCCGCGGCCTCCAGGCCGTAGCTGCCCGCCGCAGGATCGTGGCTGTAGGCGTGTGCGACGAAAGGAACTCCGGCTGCCGCGAGGGCCGCGGTGGCCGGAGTTCCTTGGGATGCCTGTTTGCGGGCCATTCGGCTGCTCAGGAGTGCGGCGCGGGGGACTGTTGCGGGGCGGCCGCGGCCACCTTGCGCTTGACCCTGCCCAGCATCGCGGACATCCCGCGCATCCGCAGGGGAGTGATGGCGCGGGTGAGGCCCAGCAGTTCCGGCATATCGTCCGGGACGTCCAGGATCTGCTGTGCGCTGAGCCCGTCGAGTCCCTCGTGCAGGACGCCGGCGAAGCCTCGGGTGGTCGGCGCTTCCGCCGGCGCCTTGAAGAAGAGCCGCACGACGTCGGGAGTGTCGCCGTCGTGCGGTTCCGTTTCAATGCTCAGGAACAGCGGAGTCTGGCACTCGACCACCTGCTCCATGAGCTCCGGGTGGTCCTTGAGCCGCTCCGGTAGCTCCGGCAGTCCTCGCGAGAACTCAAGCAACAGCTGCAGCCGCTCGGGTTCGGTCAGGGCCTGGAAGTCGTCAACAATTTCCGCCAGTGCGGCGGGCAGGGCAGAAGTATTCATCACTCCCAGCTTACGCCCGGGCCTAGCGGGCTGACGGAACAGTGCCGCGTTCGGTGCCGCGGACGATGGGGACGCGGACCGCGTTGCCCCACTCCGTCCAGGAACCGTCGTAGTTGCGGACGGTGTCGAAACCGAGCAGGTACTTGAGGGCAAACCAGGAGTGGCTGGAACGTTCGCCGATGCGGCAGTAGGCCACGACGTCGTCCCCTTCCTTGAGCCCGGCTTCGCCCAGATACAGCGCCTCTAGTTCGGTGCGGTTCCGGTAGGTGCCGTCCTCGGCCGCCGCGCGACCCCAGGGAATGGAGGCCGCCGTGGGGATGTGGCCGCCGCGCATCGCGCCTTCCTCCGGGTAGGCCGGCATGTGGGTGCGCTGGCCGGTGTACTCCTCGGGCGAGCGGACGTCGATCAGCGGCTTGCCGAAGTGTGCCAGGACATCTTCCTTGAAGGCGCGGACCGGGGCGTCATTGCGCTCCACCACGGGGTACTCACCCGGCGTCGGAACGGTCGTCTCGGTGGTGGTAGGCCGGCCTTCGGCGATCCATTTGTCCCTGCCGCCGTCGAGGATCCGCACGTCCTCGTGTCCGAAGAGCGTGAAGACCCAGAGGGCGTAGGTGGCCCACCAGTTGGACTTGTCGCCGTAGAAGAACACGGAGCTCTCGCGGGAGATTCCCTTGGCTGCGGCCATGGCCGCGAAGGTCGCGCCGTCCACGAAGTCGCGGGTGACCTCGTCGTTCAGATCGGTGTGCCAGTCGATCTTTACCGCACCGGGGATGTGGCCGGTCTCGTAGAGCAAAACGTCCTCGTCGGATTCCAGCACCACCAGCTCGCCGCCGTCGAGGGCGCCGGCTTCGATCGCCCCCGCCAGCCACTCGGTCGATACGAGCCGCTCGGGGCGGGCGTATGCGGCAAACTTCTCGTTCTGCTCAACGGGGTAGGACATTGCGATGGCCTTTCACTGAAACGGTCAGGGGGCCGGGCCATGAAATTATCGAATTCGGCGCCGGGCCTGCTACAACACTAGCCACGCCCCGGCGGGAATGCTCCACCGCGTTCACACTCGGAAACATGGCCTTCGTCACACGGGTTCGTGGCCCGCCGCTGCCCGTCCCTCCCGGCCCCTGAAAAGGAGAGCCCGCATTGCCGGTATCCTTTCTGGGACAAGAGACCAGCAGAACGGACCACCTTGGTACAGATCGAACAGCTCGCCGCCAGAACGCCGGCAGTTTCAGTGGATGAACTCCTCAAGGGATTCTATCCCTCGGCACGGTTTGGTGAGGTGTCGTTTTCCAGCTACCGGCCGGATCCGTCCCAGCCCAGCCAGTCCGCTGCGGTGCGGGCGCTGGAAGGCTTCGCGGCGGGCGTGGGCGCGCGCGACGGCGACGGCTTGTTCAAGCGGCTCTTTGCCAAGAAGGACACCTCGCGGTCCGGGATCTACCTCGACGGCGGCTTCGGCGTCGGCAAGACCCACCTGCTCGCCTCCCTGTGGCACGCGGCGCCAGGGCCCAAGGCCTTCGGCACCTTCGTGGAATACACGAACCTGGTCGGGGCGCTGTCCTTCCGCAAGACGGTCGAAGCCCTCAGCCACTACAAGCTCGTCTGCATCGACGAGTTCGAGCTCGACGATCCGGGCGATACGGTGCTGATGTCCCGGCTCATGCGCGAACTCGCCGACGCCGGCGTCAAGCTTGCAGCCACGTCCAACACCCTGCCTGGTTCGCTGGGGGACGGCCGGTTCGCCGCCGTCGACTTCCAGCGTGAAATCCAGGTCCTGGCGGACCAATTCGACGTCGTCCGGATCGACGGCGAGGACTTCCGCCACCGCGGCCTCCCGGCGGCGCCGGCGCCGCTACGGAATGCCGATCTGACGCACCACATGCATGCGGAGTTTGACGGCAAGACCGTGGCGCGCGATGACTTCAAGACTTTGATCAACCACCTGGCCGGCGTCCACCCGAGCCGCTACCGCCAGCTCCTGGACGGCATCGAGGGCGTCGTCTGGAAGGACGTGGAAACCATCACCGAACAGGCCGTCGCCCTGCGCTTCGTGGTGCTGGCGGACCGTCTGTACGACAAGGATGTCCCCATTCTCGCCAGCGGCGTGCCGTTCGATCAGCTCTTCACCGAGGAAATGATGACCGG
>JAODMV010000244.1 GCA_025464875.1 Arthrobacter sp.
TTGCGGACCGAGGACTTCTTGATATCCAGACGGGAAAGTTCTTCCTTGACTGATGCTGTCAGTGCCATGGCACCTTTCCTAACTGTTCCCGAAAATATCGTGGTACGCCGTCGCCAGACGCAGCGGGTCGTGGATCGGACGGCGACTCGACGCCCCCACTTTACCGAACACCACCTCGGCACCGAGCATCCCGGCCGCCCGCTCGAACTCCCTGGCGTCCGGCACCGACGCCGGATCCGCCAGGACAACATCGACCGTGAAGTCCGGCGCGTACTGACGCAGCACGTGCAGATGGTCCGCGGCGGACATGCCCATCGTTTCCTTCGTGTCCGTGGCAAGGTTCATCGTGAGGCAGCGCCGGGCGGCGGTATTGCCCAGGGCGTCGCGCATCTCGGGCAGCAGCAGGTGCGGCAGCACGGAGGTGTACCAGGAGCCGGGGCCGAGGATGATCCAGTCGGCCAGCTCGATCGCGGTGAGCGCCTCGACACAGGCCGGCGCGTCCTCGGGCAGCAGCCGGACGCTCTCCAGCGAGCCGGCGACCGCGCACTTGGCCTGCCCGCTGAGCGTCTGCAGTTCGGAGCTGCCGTCCGGCGCGGGAACTCTGATCTGCCCCTCGATGGTCAGCGGGACGCTGGACATCGGCAGCACCTGCCCGCGGGCGCCCAGCAGCGCCCCGGCCCACTTGAGCCCGGCCACGGTATCGCCCAGCAGCTCCCACAGGGTCACGATCAGCAGGTTGCCCATGGCGTGGTCGTCGAGGGACCCGCCGCGGCCCTTGCCGGTCTCAAAGCGGTGCTGCATCACGTCCCGCCAGGTGCGGCCCCAGTCGGTGTCGTCGCAGAGCGCGGAGAGCGCCATCCGCAGGTCGCCGGGGGGCAGCACGCCGTATTCCTCGCGCAGCCGACCGGACGAGCCGCCGTCATCGGCCACCGTGACGATGGCGGTCAGCTCGGAGGTGAGCAGCCGCAGGGCCGAGAGCGAAGCGGCCAGGCCGTGGCCGCCGCCCAGGGCCGCCACGGCCGGACCTTTGTCCTGCTTGCTTCCGAACGCCGCGCTGGCGGGCGGGACCAGGGGCAAGGGACCGGTGAGCAGCGCCATTATTCGCGGCCCAGGTCCCGGTGCGTGGTTGTCACCGTGACGCGGGGGTACTGCGCCAGCCGGCGGGAAAGCTCGACGGCGACAGCGACCGAACGGTGCTTGCCGCCGGTGCAGCCGACGGCGAGCGTCGCGTAGTGCTTGTTCTCGCGGCGGTACCCGTCCAGGACCGGCTCGAGCGCCAGCACGTAGCGTTCGACGAAGTTGCTGACACCCTCGGCGTCCAGCACATAGTCGCTGACGTCCTGGTCCAGGCCCGTGTGGGGGCGCAGCTGGGGCACCCAGTGCGGGTTGGGAATGAACCGTGCATCGGCAACAAAGTTGGCGTCCACGGGCAGGCCGTACTTAAAGCCGAAGCTCATCACGTTGAGCCTGAGCGCGACGGGCCCGGTTTCGCTGAACAGTTCGGTGATAGCGGTCGCGAGGCCGTGGACGTTGAGCGCCGAGGTGTCCAGGACGATGTCGGCGGAGTCGCGCAGCTCGCGCAGCAGCTCGCGCTCGGCGGCAATGCCGTCGAGGATCCGGCCGCCGGCCTGCAGCGGGTGGGGGCGCCGGCCCTGTTCGAAACGGCGGACCAGGACGTCATCGTTGGCGTCGAGGAAGAGCACCCGGAAGGTGACGCCGCTCGCCTCAAGGGACCGCAGGGCGGCGCGGATGTCCGCGAAGAGGTCCTTGCTGCGGACATCCATCACGACGGCGAGCTTGGAGATCGACCGCGGCGCGTGGGACACCAGTTCGGCCAGAGTGCCAAGCATCTGCGGCGGGAGGTTCTCCACGACGTACCAGCCGTGGTCCTCGAGGGCGTCGGCCGCGGTGCTCCGTCCGGCTCCCGACATCCCCGTCACCACGAGCAGCTCCGCCTCCACGGGTTTGACCGGCGTCATGCCGTCCGTCTCCGTCTCGGATCCTGCCGTCGACTCTGCCATCAGTGAAGCCCCGTTCTGCCGTGTGGAAGCCGCGCGTCATCTCATCCTTGGATCCGCGCGTGCCGTTTCCCAACTCCTTACCCTAGCTAAATTTGCCGGAGCTAGCTAAGTTTCCAGGATTTCTCCGGTGGCCATGTTGACGGGGGGCGCGGTGGCGCCGCCGTCGTCCGGGCTGAAGTGCCGGACGATCGCCTCGGCCAGGGACGGCCCGATCCCCTTGGCCTCCGTCAGCTCCGCGGACGTCGCCGCCTTGATGCTCTTGAGGGAACCGAACTGGGCCAGCAGGGCCTTGCGTTTGGAGTCCCCCAGTCCGGGGACGCCGTCCAGCGCCGAGACGGTCATGGCCTTGCCGCGCTTCTGCCGGTGGAAGGAGATCGCAAAGCGGTGGGCCTCGTCGCGGATGCGTTGCAGCAGGTACAGCCCGGCCGAGGCGCGCGGCAGGATCACCGGGAAATCGCTGTCCGGCAGCCAGACTTCCTCGAGGCGCTTGGCCAGGCCCACGACGTAGACATCATCGATCCCCAGTTCGGCCAGGGCCCGCGCCGCCGCGTTGACCTGGGGCTTGCCGCCGTCGACGACCACGAGGTTCGGCGGGTAAGCGAACTTCGAGCGGGGAGCCGGCGTCGTCGTGTCGGCGGCCGGAGCCGTCCCGGCGGCGCCCTCGGCAGGCGCCGGCGACGGGGCATCGGAGGTGTCCGCCGGCGCCGTCTTGTCCTGCAGGTAGTGCCGGAAGCGGCGGGTCAGGACGTCGTGCATCGCGGCGGTGTCGTCCGTGGCGGCCGCCCCGGTGACGGAAAACTTGCGGTAGTCGGACTTCTTCGGCAGCCCGTCCTCGACCACCACCATGGAGCCGACCACGTTGGTGCCCTGGACGTGGGAGATGTCGTAGCACTCGATCCGCAGCAGCGCGACCGGCAGGTCGAGTGCCTCCTGCAGTTCCTGGAGCGCCTGGGAGCGGACGGTCAGGTCTCCGGCGCGCCGGGTCTTGTGAAGTTTCAGCGCGTGTTCGGCGTTGTCCCGGACCGTGGAGAGCAGCGCGGCCTTGTCGCCGCGCTGGGGCACCCGGATATCCACCCGGGCGCCGCGGAGGCCGCTCAGCCATTCCGTCAGCTCGGGCGCGTTACTGGGCTCCGCCGGGACGAGGACCTCGCGGGGCAGCCGGCCCGGGCTTCCGGCCTCATCGCCATAGACCTGCTGAAGCAGGTGCTCGACGAGATCCGGGGTGGTGGAGTCCTCGACTTTTTCCACGACCCAGCCGCGCTGGCCGCGGATCCGGCCGCCGCGGACGTGGAACACCTGGACCGCCGCTTCCAGCTCGTCCTCGTGCAGGGCGAAAACGTCGGCGTCGGTGTGCTCGGCCAGGACCACGGCGTTGCGCTCAAAAACCTTCTTCAGCGCGACGATGTCGTCGCGGATGCGGGCGGCCCGTTCGTAGTCCAGTTCGGCCACGGCGGCCGCCATGTCCTTCTCCAGCCGCGCGACGAAAGGCTTCGCCTCCCCGCCCATGAAGGTGCAGAGGTCCTCGGCCAGCGCCCGGTGGTCCTCGGGCGAGATGCGGCCGACGCACGGGGCGGCGCACTTGTCGATGTAGCCGAGCAGGCAGGGGCGCCCGCTGGCCTGGGCCCGTTTCAGCACCCCGGGGCTGCAGCTGCGGACAGGGAATACGCGCAGGAGCGCATCCAGGGTTTCGCGGATGGCCCCGGCGGTGTACGGGCCGAAATAGCGGGTGCCCTTTTTGCGTTCGCCGCGCAACACCTGGACGCGCGGGTACTTCTCCCCCATCGTGACGGCGAGGTACGGATAGCTTTTGTCGTCGCGGAACATGACGTTGAACCGCGGCTTGAATTCCTTGATCCAGGTGTATTCGAGCTGGAGCGACTCGAGTTCGCTGCCGACGACGGTCCATTCGACGCTGCTGGCCGCGTGGACCATGGCATGGGTCTTGGGCAGCAGCCCGGCGGGGTTGGCAAAGTAGGAGTTCAGCCGGGAACGGAGGTTTTTGGCCTTGCCGACGTAGATGACCCGGCCGTGCGGGTCGCGGAAGCGGTACACGCCCGGATTGGTTGGAATTTCACCCGTCTGGGGTCGGTAACTCGCTGGATCTGCCACACTTCCAGTTTACTGAGCCTTCCTGCCGTCCCCTAAAAAAGGGAGCTCCGCAGCCGGCCGCGGCGCGGCCGGCTGTCCGGGCTAATCGACGATCTTGCTCTGGTTGTAACTCGTGGACCGTTCCTGGCCGCTCAGCTCCGCGATGGCGTCCATGATGCGGTCGGTGACCTGACGGCGCGCCGGCAGTGAATGGTCGGGACCGGTCTTCTCGAAGTAGAGCGGCTCCCCGACTTTCATCGTGAAGTGCTGCGGTTTTACCGACTTGCGGTCCGCGGGCTGCAGGTTTTCCGTGCCGATCAGGCCTACCGGGATGACCGGCGCGCCTGTGGTGAGGGCCAGCCAGCCGACGCCGGTGCGCCCGCGGTACAGGATCCCGTCCCGGGACCGGGTGCCTTCGGGGTAGATCCCGATGCCTTTGCCGGCGTCGAGGATGTCCAGCAGGGTCTTCAGCGCCTGGACGCTGGCCGCCTGCTCGCCGCGCTCGACCGGGATGGAACCGACTGCTTCGAAGAAGGATTTCATGGCCCGGCCTTTGACCCCGCCGGTGGTGAAGTATTCGGCTTTCGCGAAGAACGCGACGGGGCGGGGCATCAGGGCCTGCACGATCACGCTGTCCAGGAAGGAGAGGTGGTTCGGTGCCACGATGAACGGACCTTCGGTGGGGACGTTTTCGAGGCCGATGACGGTTGGCCGGCAGGTGGAGGAAATCAGTCCCCGGGTGGTCCAGCGGATTGCGTCAAACATTGCCATCGGTGTGCACCTCGTTCTGGGCTGCGGTCATCAGGGCGGCGGCGCTGACCGGATCCAGCCTGCTAATGGTGTTCTGCAGCGCAGCGGCGCTGTGGACGATCGCGACGGCCCCGGCATCGCGCAGTTCGCCGTCGAGCGCAAAACCCCAGCCGACGCCGATGCAGTCCAGGCCGTTGGCGGCGGCGCCCGCGACGTCCTGGGCGCGGTCCCCCACCATCACGGCGCGCCGGGCGTCGGGGCCGGCCAGGGTGCTCAGGTCGGCCAGGGCCGCGGCGACGATGCCCGCCTTGCCCGCGGGACCGGAGGCGGCAGCCGCTTCGTCGGCGGCCGAGCCGCGGATGAAACTGAAGCAGCCGTCGATGCCGTGGTGTTCGAGCACGGTGCGGGCCAGGCCCTCAGGTTTCTGGGTGGCGACGGCGATCGGGCGGCCGGCTTCCAGGTAGCACTCCAGCAGGCTCCGGATGCCCGGGTAGAGCCGGCCCTGCGCGATCCCGGTGGCAACGTAGTGCGCCCGGTAGATCCGGATCGCGTCCTCCAGCCGCTCCGCCGGGACGCGGGCCATCTCGACGAGCGAGTGGCTGAGCTTGGGGCCGATCATCGCGTCCAGCCCGGCCTGGCTGGGAACGGCGAGTCCCAACTCCGTCAGGGCCGCGGCAATTCCCTCTGTTATCCCCCCGGCCGGATCGACAAGAGTGCCGTCGAGGTCGAAGATCACGGGCACTGTTGTTAGGGTCACCGGCTTAGTTTCTCATGAGTCAACCAATGCCAGAAACTCGCATACCCCAGAGGGAATATTTCCGCGGTACTTCCGCGGATGCTTGAACCGCCGGACGGGGCGGCGGCCGGCGCCTCCGGCGCCGCCCCGTCCGGGGACCAGGACCCAAGCTCCCGCTCAGGCCAGGATGTCGGCCAGGAAGGTGGCCGTGTGGCTCTCCGTCGCCTTGGCTACTTGCTCCGGCGTGCCGGAGGCAACAATCCGCCCGCCCCCCGAACCGCCGTCGGGTCCCAGGTCCACGATCCAGTCGGCGCTCTTGATGACATCGAGGTTGTGCTCGATCGTGATGACGGTGTTGCCCTTGTCCACGAGGCCCTGCAGGACCATCAGCAGCTTCCGGATGTCCTCGAAATGCAAGCCCGTGGTGGGCTCGTCCAGGACGTAGATGCTGCGGCCGTTGGAGCGCTTCTGGAGTTCCGCCGCGAGCTTGACGCGCTGGGCCTCCCCGCCGGAGAGCGTGGTGGCGGGCTGGCCGAGCCGGACATAACCGAGACCCACGTCGACAAGGGTGTTGAGGTGCCGCGCGATCGGCGAGAAGGCCGCGAAGAACTCCGCGCCCTCCTCGATCGGCATGTTCAGGACATCCGCGATGGTCTTGCCCTTGTAGTGGACCTCGAGGGTTTCCCGGTTGTAGCGGGCGCCATGGCAGACCTCGCAAGGCACGTACACGTCCGGCAGGAAGTTCATTTCGATCTTCAGCGTGCCGTCGCCGGAGCAGGCCTCGCAGCGGCCGCCCTTGACGTTGAAGGAGAACCGGCCCGGCAGGTAGCCGCGGACCTTGGCCTCGGTGGTCTCGGCGAAGAGCTTCCGGATGTTGTCGAAGACGCCCGTGTAGGTGGCCGGGTTGGAGCGCGGGGTGCGGCCGATCGGGCTCTGGTCCACGTGGACCACCTTGTCCAGGTGCTCGAGGCCCTGGATGGATTTGTGCCGGCCCGCGACCTGCTTGGCGCCGTTGAGCTTGTTGGCGAGCACCTTGTAGAGGATCTCGTTGACCAGGGTGGACTTGCCGGAGCCGCTGACGCCGGTCACTGCCGTGAAGAGACCCAGCGGGAAGGTGGCGTCCACGTTGAGGAGGTTGTTTTCCTTGGCGCCGACAACCTTCAGCTCGCGCTTTTTGTCGTACTTGCGCCGCTTCTGCGGAACTCCGATCGTCTTGCGGCCGGAGAGGTAGTCGCCGGTCAGGGACTCGGTGTTCTCCAGCAGCTCCTGGTAGGAACCGGAGTGGACCACCTTGCCGCCGTGTTCGCCGGCGCCCGGCCCGATGTCCACCACCCAGTCGGCCTCCTGGATCGTGTCCTCGTCGTGTTCCACCACGATCAGGGTGTTGCCGAGGTCGCGCAGCTTGGTGAGGGTCTCGATCAGCCGGCGGTTGTCGCGCTGGTGCAGGCCGATGGACGGCTCGTCGAGGACGTAGAGCACGCCCACCAGGCCCGAACCGATCTGCGTGGCCAGCCGGATGCGCTGGGCCTCGCCGCCGGACAGGGTTCCGGACGGACGCTCAAGGTTCAGGTACTCGAGGCCGACGTCGAGGAGGAACGTCAGGCGGGCCTGGATTTCCTTCAGGACCTGGTGGGCGATCTGCGCCTCACGGCCGGTGAGCTCGAGGGTGTTCAGGAAGTGCGCGCATTCACGCATCGGCAGGGCGGCGACTTCGGCAATGGACTTGCCGTTGATCAGCACGGAGAGCGACGCCGGGTTCAGGCGGGCGCCGTTGCAGGCGGGGCAAGGGATCTGCCGCATGTATTCCTCGTAGCGGTCCCTGGCGGAGTCCGAGTCCGTCTCGAGGTGCTTGCGGTGGACGTACTGGACGACGCCTTCGAAGCCGGTGCTGTATTTACGCTCCCGGCCGAACCGGTTGCGGTACTGCACGACGACCTTGTGGTCCTTGCCGTGCAGGACGGTCTGCCGGATATCAGCGGGGAGCTTCTCCCAGGGCGTCGTCATCGAGAAGCCGAGCTCCTTGGCGAGACCACCCAGCAGCCGGTTCCAGTACTCCGTCGTCGCGGTCCCGAGGGACCAGGGCGCGATCGCCCCTTCCCCGAGGGACAGCTCCGGGTTCGGAATGATCAGTTCCTCATCGACCTCGAGCTTGGTGCCGATGCCGCTGCAGGCCGAGCAGGCGCCGAAGGGGTTGTTGAAGGAGAAGGAGCGCGGCTCGATCTCGTCGATCGCGAGCGGGTGCTCGTTGGGGCAGGCGAGGTGTTCGGAGAACGCCCTGATCCGCTCCGGGTCGTCCGCTTCCAGGTCGACGAACTCTGCCAGCACGCGGCCTTCGGCCAGTCCCAGTGCCGTTTCCACCGAGTCGGTGAGGCGCTGGCTGATGCCTTCCTTGACCACGAGCCGGTCCACCACCACTTCGATGGTGTGCTTGAACTGCTTGCCCAGCTTCGGCGGATCACTGAGCTGGACCAGTTCGCCGTCCACTCGTGCCCGCGAGTAGCCCTTGGCCGTCAGTTCCTTGAAGAGGTCGACGAATTCGCCCTTGCGGCCACGGACCACGGGAGCGAGCACCTGGAAACGGGTGCCCTCGGGCAGTTCCAGCAGCTGGTCCACGATCTGCTGCGGAGTCTGCTTCGCGACGAGCTCCCCGCAGCTCGGGCAGTACGGGCGGCCCACTCGGGCCCACAGCAGGCGCATGTAGTCGTAGATCTCGGTGATCGTGCCGACCGTGGAGCGGGGGTTCTTGCTGGTGGACTTCTGGTCGATGGACACCGCGGGCGAGAGGCCCTCGATGAAGTCGACGTCGGGCTTGTCCACCTGGCCCAGGAACTGCCGGGCATAGGCGGACAGCGATTCCACGTAGCGGCGCTGGCCTTCGGCGAAGATCGTGTCGAAGGCCAGCGACGACTTCCCCGAACCGGAAAGCCCGGTGAAGACGATCATCGCGTCGCGGGGCAGATCCAGATCCACATTGCGCAGGTTGTGTTCGCGCGCGCCCTTGACGATAAGGCGCGAGAGATCGGGGCGGGACTGGTCCGGCCCCGGCTTCGGGGGGTTCAACGGTACGACGGCGGACTGGAGTTCAACGGCTGGGTCTTCAGCTACAGCTTTAGGCACGGTATCAATGCTAATCGAAAACTTCTTCGAACAACTATTTTCCCTGCGGTCCTGCGCAGTGTCGATGCACCCTCCAGGGGCGGAATGTGCTATTGGCGGTCGTAGGCGGCGGCGAGCAATTGCACCGCCTCGGCGAAGCTCGCACCCCTGGCCTTGGCGGCCTCGGCGAAGTCCGCGGCGGCGGCGGACAAGGAGCTCCACGCTTCATCCCGGGCACAGACGACGGTCCCGTTCCGGCCCCGGGTCACCACGACGCCGGCGGCCTCGAGTTCCTTGTAGGCGCGCGCCACCGTGTGCGGTGCCACGCCCAGTTCGCCGGCCAGGCTGCGGACTGCCGGCAGCTTGGTGCCCGGCGCCAGCGTCCCGTTGTCGGCGCGTTCAATGATGTTGAGCCGGAGCTGTTCGAACAGCGGCACGGCGCTGGCCGGGTTGGGCTTCCAAGGCCCGGGAAAACGCCCTGTTGCGTGCTCGGTGGCGTTCACTGCTCCGGCTCCCGGACGCCCTGCAGCTGTTCGCGGCCGGCGAACTGGGCCTCGTACAACTTGGCGTAGAGCCCGCCCTTGGCCATCAGCAGCTGATGGGTCCCGTGTTCAACGATTCGTCCGTGGTTCATGACGAGAATTAGATCAGCGTCCCGAACTGTGGACAAGCGGTGGGCAATGATGAAGCTCGTGCGTCCCTGCCGCAGCCGCCTCATCGCCCGGCGGATCTGCACCTCGGTGCGGCTGTCCACCGAGCTCGTCGCCTCGTCCAGCACGAGCACGCTTCGACCCGCCAGCTGCGCCCTGGCGATCGAGATCAGCTGGCGCTGCCCCCGGCTGAGGGTGTCGCCGTCGTTGCCGAGCATCGTGGCGTAGCCCGCGGGCAGGGACCTGACGAACTGGTCCACGTGGCTGGCGCGGGCAGCGGCGAGGATGTCGGCGTCGCTGGCGCCGGGCCTGCCGTACTCGATGTTGTCCCGGATGCTGCCGGTGAACAGCCAGGCGTCCTGCAGCACCGTGCCGAAGCCGGACCGCAGCTGATCGCGCGGCATCTGTGCGATGTCCGCGCCGTCGACGGTGATGCGTCCGGAGTCCAGTTCATAGAACCGCATCAGAAGGTTCACGACCGTGGTCTTGCCCGCGCCCGTGTGGCCCACGATCGCCACCGTCTGGCCCGACTCGACCGTGAAGGAGAGGTCCTCGACCGCCGGGGAACCGGGGCTGTAGCTGAAGGTGACGTGCTCGAACGCGACGCGCCCCTCGCGTGCGGCGGCCGTGGACCGGTTCCCGGGCTGGCTCTCCGGCGGGCTCTCCTGGGGCGAGGGCGGGGAGGTTTCCGGCTCGTTCTCCGGGGGGATCTCGGGCGCATCCAGGAGGGAGAAGACCCGCTCGGCCGAGGCGAGGCAGGACTGCAGGAGCGTCAGCATGCCGCCGATCTGGCCGATCGGCTGGCTGAAGAGGCGGCTGAACTGGATGAAGGCCTGGATGCCGCCGATGGTCATGGCGCCCGCCGTCACCTGGAGCGCCCCCACCACCGCGACCGCGATGTAGTTGAGGTTGGAGAAGAAGACCATGATTGGCTGCACGACGCCGGAGGCGTACTGGGCGTGGGCGGTGGAGCGGGCGAGCTTGTCATTGCTGTCCCTGAAGCGGGCCGCGGACGCATCCTCCCGGCCGAAGGCCTTGATCACCTCGTGCCCGGTGAAGAATTCTTCCAGCTGGGCGTGCAGCGCGCCGGTGCTGCTCCACTGCGCGGTGAAATGGGCCTGCGATTTCCGTGCCACGAGCACGGTGATCAGTGTGGAAACCGGCACCGACACAAGGGCGATCAACGCCAGGAGCGGCGAGAGCCACAGCATCATCGCCAGCGCCCCCAGGAGCATCAGGACGGACAGGATCAGCTGGTTGAGCAGTTGGTTGAGGGCCTGCGAGATATTGTCGACGTCGTTCGTGGCCCGGCTGAGCACCTCGCCGCGGTGCTGTTCATCGAAGTGGCGGGACGGCAGCACGTGCAGTTTTTCCTCGACGGAGGCGCGCAGCGCGTAGCCGAGGCGCTGCACGGCCGTGGCCGCCAGCGCGCCTTGGATCCAGCTGAAGAGCGAGGCCCCCAGGTACATGAGGGACACTGCCAGCAGCAGCGTCGCAAGTTTCCGCTCGTCGAAGGGGCCTCCGAAGAAACCGCCAACCACCACGTCCGTGGCGTCGCCCAGCACTTTGGGTGCCGCCACGTTGAGTGCAACGAAAGCGCAGGTTGCGGCGAGGACGCCGAGCATCCGCCACCTCGAGGGCCGCAGGAGTCCCAGCAGCCGGACGGTCGCCCGCCACCGGGCACGGCCGCCCGCACCGGCACTTTCAACGGCACCTTGACCGGCACCTTCACCGGCGTCTTGTCGGGCGTCTTGCCGGGCGCCGGAGGGCCGCGCCTGCGGCCCGGGGGCCGGGTCCCGGCTCACGGGGTCTCCTCCAGCAGGAGCTGGGAGGCGGCAATCTCCCGGTAGCTGGGCGAGGACGCCATCAGTTCCTTGTGCGTTCCCTGCCCGATGATCCGGCCGTTTTCCAGCACGACGATCAGTCCGGCGTCCGCGATGGTGGCCACCCGCTCGGCCACGATCAGCACAACAGCCGAACGCAGCAGGGGTTCCATGGCTTCGCGCAGCCTCAGGTCCGTCCCGTAGTCCAGCATCGAGAAACTGTCGTCGAACAAATAAACGGGGGCGGCGCGGAGCAGGGCGCGGGCGGTGCACAGCCGCTGCCGCTGGCCACCGGAGAAATTGGTGCCGCCCTGGCTCACCGGTGCGTTGAGCCCGCGGGGCAGCTCGCGGACGAAATCCTCGGCCTGGGCAGTCCGTAACACCTGCCACAGTTCCTCCTCCGTAGCCGCGGGGGAACCCATCCGCAGGTTCTCCGCGACCGTTCCCGAGAACAGGTAGGACTGCTGCGGGACCATGGCGATGAGACTGCGGAGGAACGCCAGCGGCAGGGCGCGCACGTCGCGGCCGCCGATGCTGATCTGACCGCCGGTGGCATCGAGGAAACGCGGCACCAGGTTCAGCAGAGTCGTCTTGCCGCTGCCGGTGGCGCCGATGATCGCCGTCGTCGTCCCGGGGAGCGCCCTGAACGTCACACCGTCGAGCACCGGCGCTTCGGCACCCGGATAGGCGAAGGAGACGCCGCGGAACTCCACTGTATTTTCCGGGACACGGTCTGCGGGACTGCCCGCGGGTGCAGGACCGGCCGGCGGGTCCGCAATCGCGGGCCGGGTCTCGAGCACCGCCTGGATCCGTTCGGCACAGGCAGCCGCGCGCGGGGCCGTCATGAACACATACATCGCCATCATGATGGCGATCAGGATTTGAAGGATGTAGGCGATGAACGCCGTGAGGGCGCCAATGCGCATTTCGCCGGACTGGATCCGATGCCCTCCGAACCACACCACCGCTACGGAGCAAAGATTGACCACGAGCATGATCATCGGCAACATTCCGGCGACAAGCAGGGCGGAGCGCTGGTTGTTCCGGGTGAGGTCCTTGTTGGCCCCTTCGAAGCGGCGGATTTCGTGCTCTTGCCGGACGAAGCTGCGGATGACGTTGGCACCGATGATCTGCTCGCGCAGCACCCGGCCGATCTGGTCGATGAGCACCTGTCCCTCCCGGTAGAGGGGAACCAGGCGGCGCACGATCGCGTACATGATGCCGGCGAGCACGGGAACCACCGCGACCACGATGCCGGAGAGCGCGATATCCTGCTGCGCGGCCAGGGCAATGCCGCCGAGGAAGATGGCGGGCGCCGCGACCAGCATGGTGAACACCAGCACCGCGAGGTTCTGGATCTGGGCGACGTCGTTGGTGGCCCGGGTAACGAGGCTCGGCGCGCCGAAGTCGGCCACCTCCCGGGAGGACATTGACTGCACCGTGGCGAACAGTTCCTCGCGCAGCTGCCGGCCCAGCTTCATCGCCACGACCGCGCCCAAATAGCCGGCGGCGATCGCGGACACGACCTGGATGGCCGCGATCCCGGCCATCCAGGAACCGAGGCGCAGGATCTCCCCGGTGTCGCCGAGGACGATCCCGTTGTCGATGATGGCGGCGTTCAGGGTGGGCAGCAGCAGGTTCGCGGTGGTCTGCACGAGCTGCAGGAGGACGATGGCCAGCACCGTCACCTTGTGGGCGGACAAAAGCCGCCGCATCAGGCCAATGAGCACCGGACCTCCCTCAAAAGCACAGGGCTCGGATCCAGAATGAGCATGCCGGCCACCCCAAGCCGCCACGCCATTGTAAGCCACATCACGCCGCCGGCCCTGTCAGACGCTTGCGGTTCGCGCGTCCGGACGCGCTGATCCCCCAGCGCTGGGCGTGGCAGCGCCGCACCTCAGGGCCTCCGGCGCTCAGTCCCGTTTGCGGGCCACCGCAAAGATCCTCCGGAACGGGAAAACCGTCCCGTGCGCACCCTCGGGGTAGGCCTCATCAAGGCGCGCCGCATAGTCGGCCTCGAACTCGCGGGCCTCCCCTTCCGGGAGGGCGGCGAGGACGGGCCGGAGCGCCGTGCCCCTGACCCACTCCAGCACCGGGCGGGCGCCCGGCAGGAGCTGGAGGTAGGTGGTCTCCCAGGCGTCGGCGTCGCAGCCGGCGTCGAGCATGATTTCGAGATATTCCTCGGCCTCCGCCACAACGTCCTCGTGGCGCAGCACGCCGGCGAGCCGCCCGGCCCAGGTCTCGGACTCGGCCAGTCCGCGCATCAGCGCATGCGAGGGGGAAGCGAAGCTGCCGGGCACTTGCAGCGCGAACCAGGCGCCGGGCCTGAGGGCGTCGAGCCAGCGCGGCAGCAGTTCGCGATGGCCGGGCACCCATTGCAGGGCGGCGTTGCTGACCACCACGTCCGTCTGCTCCGACGGCATCCACTCGGTGATGTCGGCCAGGCTGAAGGACAGATTCGCGTACCGGGCCGCGTGGTCGCCTGACGTGGCCAGCATCTCCTCGGACGAGTCCACGCCAAGCACTTCAGCCCCGGGCCAGCGTTCGGCGAGCGTCGCCGTCAGGTTCCCGGGGCCGCAGCCCAGATCCACAACCTGCCGCGGGGCGTCCGCATGCACCCTGGCCGTCAGGTCAAAGTAGGGCCTGTCCCGGTAGTCCCGGAACTGCACGTATTTTGCGGGATCCCATGTCAAATTTTCCTCCAGTTCCCGGCGCGATGCGACACCCGAAGCGTAACCCCGGCCCCCGGAGGAGCCCAAGAGGCGCGCGCCGGGGCCGGACACCGGAGGACCCCGGCGCGGCCCGCGGGCACTAAGCTGGAAAGCAATGAAACTCGTTGATCAGCTCCCCGCCCCGGCCGCCCGAGTTCCCGGCAGGACCGGCCTCGATCCGGACGAGCTCTACACCCGATTTGTTGAGTGGACCGAAACCCGCGGCCTGGCCCTGTACCCCGCGCAGGACGAAGCCGTCATGGAGCTGGCCTCCGGCGCCAACGTCATCCTGGCCACGCCCACGGGGTCCGGAAAGTCGCTGGTCGCGATCGCCGCGCACTTCCAGGCCATGGCGCGGGGTCAGCGCAGCTACTACACCGCCCCCATCAAGGCCCTCGTGTCGGAGAAGTTCTTCGCCCTCTGCGAGATCTTCGGAGCCGAGAACGTCGGCATGATCACCGGCGACTCGGGAGTCAACCAGGATGCCCCGATCATCTGCTGCACCGCCGAGATCCTCGCCAATATCGCCCTGCGCGAGGGTGCGGCGGCCGAGCTCGGCGCCGTCATCATGGACGAGTTCCATTTCTACTCCGACCCGCAGCGCGGCTGGGCGTGGCAGGTTCCGCTGCTGGAACTTCCCCAGGCCCAGTTCCTGCTGATGTCCGCGACCCTCGGCGACGTCAGCCGCTTCGAGGCCGGCATCACCGAGCTGACCGGACGCCCGACGACGACGGTCAGCTCCGCCGAGCGTCCCATTCCGCTGCACTACTACTACGAGCAGACCCCCGTCCACGAGACCCTCGAGGAGCTGCTCGCCACGAAGCAGGTCCCGGTGTATGTGGTGCACTTCAGCCAGGTGGAGGCCATTGACCGGGCCCAGAACCTGATGAGCATCAACGTCTGCACGCGCGAGGAGAAGGACAAGATCGCCGAGCTGATCGCCGGCTTCCGTTTCGCCGCCGGTTTCGGCAAGACCCTGAACCGGCTCGTCCGGCACGGCATCGGCGTCCACCACGCCGGGATGCTCCCGAAGTACCGCCGGCTCGTGGAGCAGCTGGCCCAGGCCGGGCTGTTGAAGGTCATCTGCGGCACGGACACCCTCGGGGTCGGCATCAACGTCCCCATCCGCACCGTGCTGCTCACGGCCCTCAGCAAGTACGACGGCGTCCGCACCCGGCTGCTGAACTCCCGGGAGTTCCACCAGATCGCGGGCCGCGCCGGACGCGCCGGCTATGACACGGCCGGCACCGTGGTGGTGCAGGCGCCGGAGCACGTCACGGAGAACGTCAAGGCGATGGCCAAGGCCACGGCGAAGTTCGGCGACGACCAGAAGAAGCTGCGCCAGGTGGTCAAGAAGAAACCGCCCGAGGGCTTCGTCTCCTGGGGCGAGCCGACGTACAAGCGCCTGGTGGAATCCGCGCCCGACCCGTTGACCTCCAGTTTCACCGTGACCCACGCGATGCTGATGAACCTGATGGAACGGCCCGGCGACCCGTTCACGGCCGCCCGCCGCCTGCTCACGGAAAACCACGAACCGCGGTCCTCGCAGCTGCAGCTGATGAAGAAGGCCCTCGGAATCTACCGTGAGCTCCTGGCCGCCGGCGTCGTCGAGAGGATTCCGCCCGAGCAGCAGGGCCCGGACGGGCGCACCGTCCGGCTCACGGTCCACCTGCAGCCCAACTTCGCGCTGAACCAGCCGCTGTCCCCCTTCGCCCTCGCGGCGCTGGACCTTCTTGACCCGGAGTCGCCGTCGTACGCCCTGGACGTCGTGTCCGTGATCGAGGCCACCCTCGAGAAGCCGCGGCAGATCCTCTCCGCGCAGCAGAAGAAGGCCCGCGGCGAGGCGATCGCCGCGATGAAGGCCGACGGCATCGAATATGACCAGCGCATGGCCATGCTCGAGGAAGTCAGCTACCCGCAGCCGCTCGCGGAGATTCTCGGCGAGGCGTTCGAGGTCTACCGGAAGGCTGCCCCGTGGGTCGGCGACTTTGAACTTGCGCCGAAGTCGGTGGTCCGGGACATGTACGAACGGGCCATGAACTTCGGCGAATTCGTACAGTTCTACGGCCTGGCCCGCTCGGAGGGGATCGTGCTGCGCTACCTTGCGGACGGTTTCAAGGCGCTGCGCCAGACCGTCCCGCAGGACGCCCTCCGCGAGGACCTCGAAGACCTCATCGCCTGGCTGGGCGAGCTGGTGCGCCAGGTGGACTCCAGCCTGCTCGACGAGTGGGAGGAACTGGCCTCGGGTGCCGCGCCGACGCCGCACGACGCCCCGCCGCCCCCGCCGCCGTCGCTGACGTCCAACGTCCGGGCCTTCCGGGTGATGGTGCGGAACGAGATGTTCCGCCGCGTGGAGCTCTTCGCCGATGAGGCTGCCACGGTGCTCGGTGAGCTCGACGGCGGCGCCGGCTGGGACGCCGAGCGCTGGGACGCCGAGCGCTGGGAAGACGCGCTGGATGACTACTTCGACGAGCACAACGACATCGGTACCGGACCCGATGCGCGCGGACCGGGGCTGCTGATCATCACCGAGGAACCCGGCGTGTGGAAGGTCCGGCAGATCTTCGATGACCCCGCCGGCAACCACGACTGGGGCATTTCGGCGGAGGTGGACCTGGCGGCCTCGGATGAAAGCGGCACCGCCGTGGTCCGGGTGACCGACGTCAACCGGCTCTGAGCGGTGCCCACCGGCCCCGGCCGGTGCCGGCAGGTCCGTGGGTAAACTCGAATGATGAGTGTAATCCGGCCCGCGACGGCGAACGATGTCCCCGTAATCCTGCAGATGATCCATGACCTGGCCGTCTACGAGAAGGAACCGGACGCCGTCCGGAACACACCGGAGATGCTGACCGAGGTCCTGTTCGGCGAGAATCCCCGGGTCTTCGCGACGCTGGCGGAGGACGAGGCGGGCGCGGTCCAGGGCTTCGCGCTGTGGTTCCTGAACTACTCCACGTGGGAAGGCGTCCACGGCATCTATCTGGAGGACCTGTACGTGACGCCCGAGTCCCGCGGCGCGGGACACGGCAAGGCCCTGCTGCAGCACCTGGCCGCGACCGCCGTCGAGCGCGGCTATGCGCGCGTCGAGTGGAGCGTGCTGGACTGGAACGAGCCCTCCATCAACTTCTACAAAAAGCTGGGCGCGGCCCCGATGGAGGAATGGTCCACCTTCCGGCTCACCGGCGAGGCGCTCGAAGCCTTCGGCGGCTCCCGCAGGGCCCAAGCCAGTGGCTCGCGGGCCCATGGCTGAGATGCCGGGAACGGGACTCACCGATGCCGAGCGGCTCGAGTTCCGTGCCGGGGCCGTTCCGGCGGTCCGCCACAGCGCGGCCCACACGGTAAAGGCCAGACACGGCTACCGCGGCATGCGCACCGCCGAACACTATTTCGAGCTGCCCCTGGACCACTTCGGCAACGCTGCGGGAACGATCACCGTGTTCGCCCGCGAGT
>JAODMV010000250.1 GCA_025464875.1 Arthrobacter sp.
GCGGAGAACGGCCGGCGCGGGTTTTCGCCTATGCTGGCCTAGGGCATCGTGCGCTCCGGTACGGTAGTAAACGCAGTGGGGGACACAGGACGTGGTCATGACTGAAGAGAGCGGACGCCGCAGCCGGCGGACCGGACGCCGCAAGCCCGGTACCGGCAAAATGGTGGCCGTCATCGCGATCTGCGCTGCAATCGGGGCAGGCGGCCTCGGTATCGCCACCGCACCAGAGCGGGCGAGCGCGGGGGTGCAGTCCGAGTCGTCGACGCCGATGCGGAACGTGTCCGGCCTCGCCGCTCCCGTGGTGAAGCCTGTTGAGCTCAGTGTGACACCGAGCGACGGCGCCCAGGGCGTCAATCCCGCGGCCGCACCCTCCGTCAAGGCCGTCAACGGAACAGTCAAGGACGTCGTGCTGAAGCCGGCCGCGGGCGGCGAGCCCGTCTCGGGCACCACGAGCGCCGACGGCTCCACCTGGACCGCCGAAGACCCGCTGGAATTCGATACCAAGTACAGCTACCGCTACACGATTGTGGACCAGGCGGGGCGGGAGACGCAGACGTCGCAGGACTTCGGCACCGTGGTGAAAGCCAACGAAGCCGATGCCGCCGTTTATCCCCTGAACGGTGCCACCGTCGGCGCCGGACAACCGATCGAGATTGTCTTCAGCGAACCCGTCCTGAATAAAGAAGCCGTGGAGAAGGCCGTCACCGTCACCGCCTCGACCGGCCAGGCCGTGGCCTGGCGCTGGTACTCGGACCGCCGCGTCCGGATCCGGCCCGAGGCCTTCTGGGCCGCGAACAGCCAGGTCAGCATCGACCTGTTGCTCTTCGGCACGGACTTCGGCAACAAGATGATCGGCAATGCCGACTCCAGGGTCACGTTCACCGTGGGCCCGCAGCGCCTCGCCGTCGTGGACGACGTGACGAAGACTATGAAGGTGTACTTCGACGGCCAGCTCGTCCGGACAGCGCCGGTCACCCTGGGCGGCACCGACTGGCTCTCGCCCACCGGCTACGCCGTCGTCATGGAGCAGGAACGCCACTCGAAATTCAACGCCGGAAGCATCGGGCTCAAGCCGGGGGACAAGGGTTACTACCCGCCGCTGACGGTCGAGTACGCCAACCGGCTGACGACATCCGGAGTGTACGTCCACCAGGCCCTTGAGTCGGCGTGGGGATCGGTCGGCAGGGCCAATGTCTCCCACGGCTGCGTCGGCCTGCTCCCGGTGGACGCCGCCTGGTTCTTCAACAACATGAGGACCGGCGATGTGGTCCAGACCCTGAACACCGGTGCGCCGGCGGTGGAGCCGCTCGAAGGATTCGGCGACTGGAACATCCCCTGGGCCCAGTACCCGAAGCGGTAATCACTGCGCTTGATGCGGGGGTACTTGGTTCGCCGCAACCGATTCACCGCTATCGCGGGGTGGCACCTCGCCGAGTCCGATCCTCTGACGGTAGGCTCGGAAGTAGATACCTTGCGTTGCCGGCGCGGGCCAGGCGGCGCAAAAACCAACGGAAGCGAAGCTGCAGTGACTGACACAAGTCCTACCCCTCCCAATCGACAGGATCCGCAGCCGGATCCGGCCGATGACGCCGACGAACCGGCCTTCGACTGGATGCGGCCGGCCTCCGCGGGCAAGAGGGCGGCAGAGGGGGACGGGGAGCCCTCGGCCGGGACCGCATCGAGCGGGAGCCAGCCGGGCAGCCGCGCCGACCGCAAGGCGGCCGAAGCCGCCGCCGGGCCGTCCGGCAAGCGGCAGGGCGCCTCTAAGCGGCAGGACGCAGCCCAGGGGCAGGACGCCGCCAGGGGCCGCGACGCCGTCTTCAACGAGCCGCTTCCGACCTCGGCACTGCAGATCCGGCCCCCGGAGGAGGAGGTGGAACGCCGGAACGCCGAGCGTGAACAGGCTGCCAAGGCCAAGCCCATCCTTCCGCGGGTCATGCAGGTGTTCCTCGCGATCTGCTACCCGGTCATCCTGCTGGTGCTTGCCGTCCGCGTCGTGGCCAGCCCGCTGTTCCTCTGGGCGGAGTACAACCGTCCCGGCTTCCCGGGCGACGGCTATGGCTTCAACACGGATGACCGCATGACCTATGGCTCCTACGCGGTGGACTACCTCAGCAACTGGTCCGGCCCGCGCTATCTCGGCGAGCTGGTCAGCCGCAGCGGCGACAAGCTGTTCAAGGACGGGGAGGTCAGCCACATGGCCGACGTCAAGCTCGTCATCTTGTCCGCGTTCGCTGCCGGTGCCGTGCTGGTCCTGCTGAGCCTGATCGCCATGATCTATCTCCGGCGGCGCAGCGCCGGGGGAGTGCGCCGCGGCCTGTTCGCCGGCTCGATCATCACGCTCGCGCTCATCACCGGCCTCGGCGTGTTCGCCACCCTCGGCTGGCAGCAGTTCTTCACGGAGTTCCACCGCATTTTCTTCGCCGACGGCACGTGGACCTTTTCCCTCCAGGACACGCTGATCCGGCTGTTCCCCACCCAGTTCTGGGTCGATGCCGGAATCGTGATCGGGGCCCTCGTCCTGCTCGCGTCCCTCCTCACCCTGATCCTTACCTGGCCAACGCGCAAGCGCCGCGGCCTGCCCAAAAAAGCCCGCGCCAAGGACGCCGCAGGCGCTGGGCAGGACGCCGTGCAGGACGAGGACCCTCGTGTCGGCGGGGACGCCGATGAGCCGGCGGACCCGGACACGGAAAGGCGGGGTGCGCACCCGGCCCCAGAGCGGGGCGCCCCAGGGCAGGGCGCCCCAGGGCAGGGCGCCTCGGGGCACGGCGCAACGCGGTCAGCCGTAGATCCGGTCGATGTCCGTGCCGAAGTCCCGCACGACGGCGGCCCGCTTAAGTTTGAGGGACGGCGTCAGGTGCCCTGACTCCACCGTGAGCTCGGCGTCCAGGATGACGAAGCTGCGGATGGATTCGGCCGTGGACACCAGCGTGTTGGCCTTATCGATGGCGCCCTGGACCGCCGCCCGGACGGCCTCGTTGGTCCTTGCTTCCGCGGGGCCCAGGGCGGGAATCTTCCGGGCGGCACACCAGTTTTGCAGGCCCTCCGGATCCAGGTTGACCAGCGCCGACACGAACGGCCGGCCGTCACCGAGCACCACCGCCTGTCCCACCAGCTGATGCTCCCGGATCTTCTCCTCGAGCGGGCCCGGGGCGACGTTCTTGCCGCCGGCGGTCACCAGCAGGTCCTTCTTCCGTCCGGTGATCGTCAGGAAGCCCTCCGCGTCGAGGGAGCCGAGGTCGCCGGTGCGGAAGAACCCGTCCTCGAAGGCCTCCGCATTTGCCGCCGCATTGGCATGGTAGCCCTTGAAGACGCCGATGCCCTTGACCAGGATCTCGCCGTCGTCGGCCACCCGGATGGTGGTACCCGGGACCGGGATGCCCACCGTCCCTACCTTGGTCCGCGTGGGCGTGTTCGCCGTGCAGGGCGCCGTTGTCTCGGTGAGGCCGTAGCCCTCGAGGACGGGGATGCCGGCGCCCCGGAAGAAGTGGGCGTCGGCGGCGCTGAGCGGACTGGCGCCGGAGACCGTGTAGTTCAGCTGCCCGCCGAAAAGCTGCCGCAGCTTCGGGTAGAGCAGCCGGTCAAACACGGCGTGCTTGGCGCGCAGCACCAGGCCGGGGCCGGGCGCCTTGCCCTGGCTGGCGGCGTCAAGCGCCCTCGAATAGTCGATGGCGACGGCGGCTGCCGCCCCGAACAGCCGGTCTTTGCCGGCAGCCGCGGCCTTCTGCGCGGCGCCGGCGTACACCTTCTCGAAGATCCGGGGCACGGCGAGCAGGAACGTGGGCTGGAAGCTGGCCAGGTCCTCCAGCAGCTCGCCGGCCTTGGTGGTGTGGCCGAGCGTGGTCCCGGCGCTCAGGCAGATCACCTGGACGGCCCGTGCCAGGACGTGGGCAAGGGGCAGGAACATCAGGGTCCGTGAGCGGGGTGGCAGGAGGAGCTCGGGCAGGAACACCACGATGTTCTTGGCGACGAGGGCGAAGTTGCCGTGCGTGATCTCGCAGCCCTTGGGCCGGCCCGTTGTTCCCGAGGTGTAGACCAGCGACGCCACGTCCGCGAGGCCTGCCGCGGCCCGGTGCCGCTCGAGCTCGGCGTCCGTCACCCCGGCGCCGGCTGCGGCGAGGCTCGCCAGGTTGGGGGCGGCGCCGTCGTAATCCATCCGGGCGACCGCGACGAGCCGGTCACCGAGCAGGGTGGAGGTGTCCAGGACGTTCTGGACCAGGGCGACCCGGGACTGGTTCTCGGCGAAAACCCGCCGGGCCCCGGAATCATGGAGGATCCACTCGATCTGGCCGGCGGAGGAGGTTTCGTAGATGGGAACGGTGACCCCGCCGGCGAACCAGATGGCAAAGTCCACGACGGTCCACTCATAGCGGGTTCCGGACAGCACGGCCACGGTCTCACCCGGGGTGATGCCCCCGGCAATCAGGCCCTTGGCCAGGGCCGTGACCTGTTCGAGGAACTGCCGCGCGGGGACGTCGGTCCAGCCCCCGGGGAACTTGCGGGAGTAGAGGGGGTGCACGGGATCCTTGGCGTGCTGCTCCAGAAGCAGATCGGTCACATTGCTGTCCGGGTCCAACTTCACGAGCAGTCCCGTGCTTGCTTCTCTCACAGCCTTGTCTTTCGTTCCTGGTCCGCCCAGACGGCGGCGGACATCCCTGCAATCCTGCCCTAGATCCAGGACGGCATCCACATCCGGAACCGCCAGTCCTGGTAGGAGATGACCTCCGCCGTCCATACCGGGTAGAAGAAAGCGGAGATCAGCACCGCCGTGACCACGAACAGCGTGACCATGTACAGCCCGGATCGTCGGCGCCAGAGAGGGTCCGTCGGGCGCCCCAGGATGAGGCCGAGGCAGTACACGAGGGCCAGCACCAGGAACGGTTCGAAGGACACGGCGTAGAAGAAGAACATGGTGCGTTCCGGGTACATGAACCAGGGCAGGTAGCCGGCCGCCACCCCGGCGAGGACGGCTCCCGCGCGCCAGTCGCGGCGGCCCGCCCACCAGAAGAGCAGGACGCCGATGCAGACGGCCGCGCTCCACCAGATCAGCGGGTTGCCGACCGAGAGGATGGCGGTGGTGCAGCCGGCCGTATCGCAGCCGGGGCTGCCTTGCCGGGGCGATTCATAGAAGAAGGACGTCGGCCGGCCCATAACGAGCCAGCTCCAGGCGTTGGCCTCGTAGGGGTGGTCCGAGCTGAGCCCCTGATGGAATTTGTACGCCTCGAGGTGGTAGTGGGCCAGGGACCGAACGGCGTCGGGCAGCCAGCCCCATTCGGCGGAGGGGTTGGCCTCGGCCCAGTGCCGGAAATAGGCGTCCTTGGACCGGAACCAGCCGATCCAGGTAGCGGCATAGACCAGGGCTGCCACCGGGACAATGCTGATGAAGGCCGGGATGCCGTCCTTGAGGATGCCGCCGCTGATCCACGCGTGCACCCCGGCGATCCGGCGTGCACTCAGGTCCCAGAAGACCGTCAGCAGCCCGA
This sequence comes from Arthrobacter sp., assembly GCA_025464875.1. GTDB lineage: Bacteria > Actinomycetota > Actinomycetes > Actinomycetales > Micrococcaceae > Arthrobacter. The sequence goes on from JAODMV010000250.1 coordinate 5,484, forward strand.
AGGCGGCGAGGAAGAAGAGGGCGGACCATTTGGTGCCGACCGCCAGGCCCAGGCACACGCCCGCCGCGAGGCGCCACCAGCGGACGCCCAGCCAGGGCCCGGCGGCCAGCTGGAGCGGAGAGGGGCGGCCTGCGGCGGAGGCAGCGGCCTGCCGGCCGAGACGGTCCGCCAGCCGGCGCCTGCCGTCGTCGCGGTCCATCAGCAGGGCGCCGAAGGCTGCCAGGATCCAGAACATCAGGAAGATGTCCAGCAGGGAGGTCCGGGACATCACCAGATGGTGGCCGTCCACCGCGAGCAGCACCCCGGCAACGGCGCCGAGGGTGAGCGAGCGGAAGAGCTTCTGGGCGATCAGGGCCAGCAGGAAGATGGACAGCGTCCCTGTCAGCGCCGCCGCGAACCGCCAGCCGAAGGGGTTGTCCGGGCCGAAGAGCCACATCCCCGCGGCAATCATCCACTTGCCCACCGGCGGGTGGACGACGTACTCGGGCGTGTTCAGCAGCACTGCGGGGTTGCCGGCAATGAAGGCATCGTTGGCCTTCTCCGGCCAGCTGCGCTCGTAGCCGCTGACCAGGAACGAGTACGCGTCCTTGACGTAGTAGGTCTCGTCGAAGACGAGGCTGCGGGGGGTGTCCAGCCGCACGAGGCGCAGGACTCCGCCGAGGGCCGCGGTGAGCGCGGGAATGAGCCAGAACCAGAGCCGGAGCGACGGCGGATAGTCCCGCCAGCTCTGGATGCTGCCGATCAGGCGTTTCCTCAGGGCGTCGGGGGTGAAGGCTTCCGAGGGGCGGCTGATCCAGTTCTGCCCCTCCAGATTGCGGCCGGTACCGGTGGCGGCTCTGCCGCCGGCTCTCCCGCCGGCCGGCCCGCTGGCCCTGGTCAGGGTTGAGGGCGCCGAGGCGGCTCCACCGGCCTCGACCGGCTGTGTGGGGGTCTGCGTCACCTTGCCCATGCTACCTTTTGCGCCTGTGCGCTCCCGCCGGCAGTAGGCTGGTCGTGTGGACCATGAACCCAGCACCTCCCCGATTCTTCCCCCTGACGACCGAGGCCCCGCCGACGAGGTCGAGGCAGGCAGCGGCCAGGGCGGGCCGGCCGCCGTCCCGGGCCCCGGCAGGATCGTCCTGGCAGCGACCCCGATCGGCAACGTCGGCGACGCCTCCACACGGCTGATCGAGCTGCTCACGACGGCGGACATCATCGCGGCCGAAGACACCCGGCGGCTGCACCGGCTGGTCCAGAACCTGGGCATCACCGTGGCCGGCCGGATCATCAGCTACCACGAGCACAACGAGGCGGCCAAGACCGGTGAGCTCCTGGACCAGGTCCGGTCCGGGAAAACCCTGGCGATGGTGACCGACGCCGGCATGCCGTCCGTCTCGGACCCGGGTTTCCGGCTCGTCGAAGGAGCCGTGGCGGCCGGACTCACCGTCACCGCCGCTCCCGGGCCGTCTGCCGTCCTGACGGCCCTCGCCCTCTCGGGCCTGCCGACGGACCGTTTCTGCTTCGAGGGTTTCCTGCCCCGCAAGGCCGGGGAGCGGGCCTCCCGGCTTGCGGACCTGGACGCCGAGCGGCGCACCATGGTGTTCTTCGAGGCACCCCACCGGCTCGAGCCCATGCTCCGGGCCCTCCGCGAACGCTTCGGCGCCGAGCGCCGCGCCGCGGTCTGCCGCGAACTGACCAAGACCTACGAAGAGGTCATCCGGGGAACCCTGCGCGAACTCCTCGAATGGGCCGAGAGCAACGAGGTGCGCGGCGAAATCGCCGTGGTGGTGGGCGGCGCTCCGGAACAGGAGCCCGGCACGCCCGAAGACCACGTGGCCGCCGTCAACGGGCTGATTGCCCAGGGCATCCGGCTGAAGGAGGCCGTCGCCGCCGTCGCCGAAGATGCCAGGGTCAGCAAGCGCGAACTCTACTCCGCGGTGCTGTCCGCACGGTGATTTCCCGCCGCCGCGGGGCCGGACCGGCACGGACTCCCGCCGCGGCGGCAGCTGTGCAGCTGCACAACGAACGCCGGCCGGCGTAGTGCGCGCACGCGTAGACACTCCGGAGAACGCGGCAGTACCGTGGCAGTAGCGCAGCGGAACGCTGAGACCAGATCCATATCCGAGCAAAACTGCTGACGAGGGAGTCATCGTGACTGTAACTGCCCAGCCCATTGTTACCACGGAGCGCGAGAGCGCCCTGCTTGCCTCTGTTCCGACCGGTCTGTTGATCGGCGGCGAATGGCGTCCGGCCGGGTCCGGGAAGACGTTCGACGTGGAGGACCCGGCGACGGGCAAGGTGCTGCTGAGCATTGCCGACGCTGCCGCCGAGGACGGCGCCGCGGCGCTCGATGCCGCCGTGGCCGCGCAGGACTCCTGGGCCAAGGTGCCGCCGCGCGAACGCGGGGAGATCCTGCGCCGGGCGTTCGAACTGGTGACCGCCCGCGCCGA
>JAODMV010000251.1 GCA_025464875.1 Arthrobacter sp.
CCAACGCCACCGAGATCACCCCGGACCACCCGGTGCTGATCGACCGCTTCCTTGAGGACGCCGTCGAGATCGACGTCGACGCCCTCTACGACGGCACCGAGATGTACCTCGGCGGCATCATGGAGCAAATCGAGGAGGCCGGCATCCACTCCGGCGACTCGGCCTGCGTGCTGCCGCCCATCACCCTGGGCAACAACGTGCTGGACCGGGTCCGGACCGCCACGCTGGCCATCGCCGAGGGGGTCGGCGTCCGCGGCCTGATCAACATTCAGTTCGCCCTGGCTTCGGACGTGCTGTACGTCCTCGAAGCCAACCCCCGGGCCTCCCGGACCGTGCCGTTCGTTTCCAAGGCAACCGGCGTGCAGATGGCCAAGGCGGCGGCCCTGATCGGCACCGGCGTGACCATCAACCAGCTCCGCACCGCGTACAAGATGCTGCCGGAATCCGGTGACGGGTCCACGCTGCCGCTGGACGCCCCGGTCTCGGTCAAGGAAGCCGTGCTGCCGTTCAGCCGCTTCCGCACTCCCGAGGGCAAGGTCGTGGATTCGCTGCTCGGCCCGGAAATGCGTTCCACGGGTGAGGTCATGGGCATCGACAAGCACTTCGACACCGCCTTCGCCAAGAGCCAGGCGGCCGCCAACAACGCCCTGCCGACCGAAGGCAAGGTCTTCGTCTCGGTGGCCAACCGGGACAAGCGCTCGGTGATCATGGGCGTCAAGCGGCTCTCCGACCTTGGCTTCGAGATCGTCTCCACCGGCGGCACGGCCGATGTCCTGCGCCGCAACGGCATCCAGGCCACCCCGGTCCGGAAGGTCGCCGAGGGGTCCAGCGCCGAAGGCGAGGGCACCATCGCCGATCTCATCATCGCCGGCGAGATCGACATGGTCTTCAACACCCCCTCCGGCGGCGAAGCCCGCAGCGACGGGTACGAGTTGCGTGCCGCCGCGACGTCGATCGGCATTCCGTGCATCACGACCGTGGCCGAATTCAACGCCGCAGTCCAGGCCATCGAGGCGCTGCGGACCTTCGAATGGTCCGTCACGAGCCTGCAGGAGCACGCCGCAGCCCTCGCCGCCTCGCAGGAGGCGGTCTCCCAGAACACAGCCTCGCAGCGTGCCTGAGGCGGGCGCTGCCACTGAGCCGGCCGGCCGGGAGTCTTTCGGCTCCCGGCTCGGCCGGGCCATGGCGGACCGCGGTCCGCTGTGCGTGGGCATCGATCCGCACCCTTCGCTGCTGCAGCGCTGGGGCCTCGCGGACGACGCCGCCGGGCTGGAACGCTTTTCGCTCACCGTCCTAGAGGCGGTGGGCTCCCTCGCTGCGGCCGTGAAGCCGCAGGTGGCGCTCTATGAGCGCCACGGTTCCGCGGGGATTGCCGTGCTTGAGCGCACCCTGGCCGCGGCCGCGGACGCCTCGGTGCTGAGCATCGCGGACGCCAAGCGCGGGGACATCGGCTCCACGATGGCCGCCTATGCCGACGCCTGGCTCCGGGACGGCTCGGCCCTGGCCGCGGATTCGGTGACACTGAGCCCCTATCTGGGCTTCGAGTCGCTCCGGCCTGCCCTGGACCTCGCGGCGCAGTCCGGCCGCGGCGTGTTCGTGCTCGCACTGACCTCCAACCCCGAGGGCGCCTCCGTCCAGCACGCCGGCGGCGCGGACTCCGTCGCCCGGCGCGTCGTGCAGGCCGCAGCCGTCGAGAACCGGCGCTACTTCGGTGGGCCCGGCGTGGCCGAAGCCGCGCCCGGCCCGCACGGTTCGGCCGGGCACGGCTCAGTGGAGCACGGCACCGTCGAGCACGGCACCGTCGAGCTCGGTTCGGTGGGACTCGTGGTCGGCGCGACCGTCGGCTCCGCCCTCTCGGATCTCGGCTTGGACCTGGCTGCGGTCCGCGGGCCGATCCTGGCCCCCGGCCTGGGTGCGCAGGGAGCCACGGCCGCGGACCTGCGGCGCACCTTCGGCAGCGCCTACGGCCAGGTGCTCGGCACTTCCAGCCGGGATATTCTCGGCGCCGGACCCCGGATCCAGGCGCTGCACGACGCCGCCCGGCGCACCCTCGACGAACTCCGTGCCGCGTAGGGCCGGGCCGGCGGCGGGCCGCTAAAGTTGTCCATTGATTTCTGCCTCTTCGAGACGGTAGGTTCAGGAACGTCCCCCGGCAACGGCGTGGGCGCAGTCCGTAAGAACCGTCTGACCATGCAGGGAGGACTTCAGTGAGCTTGCGACCCCTGACCCCGCAGGAGCGCGCAGACGCCCTGCGCAAAGCCGCCGCCGCCAGGACCACCCGGGCCACGGCCAAGGAGCGGTTGAAATCGGGGGAGTTGACGATCGCGCAGCTCATCAGCTCCGGCGAGTCCGACGATGCCATCGCACGGATGAGGGTCGCGGAACTGCTGGAGGCGCTGCCGGGGATCGGCCAGGTCCGCGCCGCGGCGATCATGGAACAGCTCGGCATCGCGGCGTCCCGCCGGGTCCGCGGCCTGGGAATCCACCAGCGGCGGGCGCTGGTAGATTTTATAGACGACAAGTAGATCGTTCAAAGCAATTTCAGACACGCCCCCAAAGGAATATGTGAGTAAGAAACCGGGACTGACAGTCCTCGCCGGCCCGACGGCTGTTGGCAAAGGCACCGTGTCCACCTACATCAGGGACAACTATCCCGGCGTCTGGCTCTCCGTGTCGGCGACGACACGTCCGCCGCGCCCGGGGGAGCAGGACGGGGTCCACTACTTCTTCAAGTCGGCCGAGGAATTCGATTCCCTGGTCGAAGACGGCGACCTCCTCGAGTGGGCCGTGGTTCACGGCCGGAACCGTTACGGCACGCTCCGCAGCACCGTGGATGCCGCGATCGCGGAGGGCCGCTCGGTGCTGCTCGAAATCGACCTGCAGGGTGCACGGCAGGTCAAAAACGCCGTCCCCGATGCCCAATTTGTGTTCCTCGCGCCCCCGAGCTGGGAGGAAATGGTGCGCCGGCTGGTCGGCCGGGGGACCGAAACGGCGGAAGAACAGCAGCAGAGGCTGGAAACCGCTAAACTAGAACTTGCCGCTGAACCGGAGTTTGACCACACCGTCATCAATGATGACGTTCGACGGGCAGCGGACGAGCTTGTTTCACTCATGGGGCTGACCCCGAACCCTCGCTAGGCGACGGGACGTCTCGGCCCGTTAGAATTTGGAGAATTCGTGTCCACGAACCTTGAAGGCATCATCAACCCGCCGATCGACGAGCTGCTGGAAGCTGCCGACTCGAAGTACGGGCTGGTAATTTTCGGTGCCAAGCGCGCACGTCAGATCAACGCTTACTACGCCCAGCTGCACGAGGGCCTGTTCGAATACGTCGGCCCGCTCGTCGACACCAAGCTGAACGAGAAGTCGCTGTCGATCGCCCTGCGCGAAATCAATGAAGGCAAGCTTGTTTCCACGCCGATCGAAGCTGCAG
>JAODMV010000253.1 GCA_025464875.1 Arthrobacter sp.
ACGCCCGGTCCCATCCCGAACCCGGAAGCTAAGACCCACAGCGCCGATGGTACTGCACCCGGGAGGGTGTGGGAGAGTAGGTCACCGCCGGACAACCATTAAGAAACGGTCGAGAGCCCCCAACACACGTTGGGGGCTCTCCCGCATTTAACGGCCCTCCACGGCTGATGCTGAACCGGGGTTCCGTGTTTTGAAAGCTGAAGGGCCCGTGGCCCTGCTGTGATGGATGTTCTCCACGCAGTCATCGAAGTCAGGAACTGCGAGCCCGGATCGAGCCTGCTGCCGGCGTCCGGACGCTGCGACCGCCATTTCCAGCCCCCCTACCGCGTCGCCGGCACCGAACTGCCGGGTTCCGGGCAGCGCAGGAAACATGGCGAATCCACGGCCGAGGACGGCTGCCCCCCCGTGCGGTGTGGCCGGCACCGGCGCTCATTCCCGCCGGCGCCAGCGGATCCGCGACATCCCCGTCGGCAGCCCGGCCAAGGTGGTCTGGAGACGGGCGGCCTCCAAAACAGCGGCGGCGTTTGCTGTCTCCTGGGGGCTGGTCCAGAGGGCCCTGCATTCCGCGGCACTGACGCTGCCGGACGTGGACAGGCTGGCGCCGCGGATGCTGGGCATCGATGAACACCCGTTACCGGTCCGTGCGGTTCTTCCGTGACCCGGCAACCAAGGCGTGGAAAAGGTAGGAGCCGTGGATGACCACGATTGTTGGTCTGGGCATGGGCATGGGCCAGGTCCGGGGACCGTGAACGCGCCGGCCAGCCGGAAACGACCCGGCTGGGGCGCACGGTCTGCCGCTGGTGGCAGGCAATCGAGGTCCTCATCGTCACCGGCGCCACCACCGCGAAGGTCGAGACGAACAACACCGCCATCCAGCACATCAAACGCACTGGCCGCGGGTTCACCAATGCCCATCCTGTTGCGCAGTGCCGCCAGAACGGCGGCATCAACATCCACCGCAGCAGACCATTCACCACAAACCACGAAAAAGCCCATTTAACCCCCAAAGCAACCCGGCACCGCCCACGGTTTGTGATGAGCCGTCCAAGACGGTTTTTGATCGGTTGCCATCGCGGTCCTGGCTATACCCGCCCGTATCGCAGCCGGCCTGGCCGACTGCCCGCTGCTCGACCACCGCGAGGGGCGCCCGCGGAGCTGCACACGGACCGCGAACGCCCCTAGGACTCCGACGCAGTCCCTGAGTGCGTGCTCCCAACGGTTCCGGCGTCCCGGACGTAGCGCCCACTTACCCCAGCTTGGTCCTTGCGGCGCTGCGCGACCAGCGGCCCGTATCTCGGAACCTCCGGCTTTACCGCAGGGGCGCCGGCCGCAAGCGGACAGGCGCCAGGAAGTTGATGACCATGACCGCGGTGATGGAGCCGGCAGCCATGATCGAGGCGAGCACGACGATTTGGAAGCGGCCAGCCTCGAGAGGCGACGCCCCTCCGAAGATGGCCCCGACGAATGCACCGGGCAACGTGACCAGACCCGTCGTCTTCGTCTGGTCGGTTGAAGGGATGAGAGCGGAGTGGACGGCGCCGCGCGCGAGTTCCAGGGTTGACTGCCGCCGTGAAGCGCCCAAGGCAAGCCACCCTTCCACTTCTTCCCAACGCTCGTTGACGGATTCATTGAACCGTCGTCCGGCCAGCGCGGCGATCGTCATCGCATTCCCGATCACGATCCCCCCGATGGCTAGGACGTAGCGGGGATCGAACGCAAGCGCACCTGTTGCGAATACGATGACGAGGGTCACCGTGATGCCTCCGGCCATGGATGCGCCGACCAGCGCGAGATGGGGCCAGCTCCATCCGATGCGGTGGGCAGCAGTCACCGAGGCGACCGTGAACATCACCAGCAATGCCGCGGCGACCCAGAGCGGCTGGGCGATGACGCCCCCGAGGATGAAGCTGATCAAGGCAAGCTGCGCGGCTCCGCGAAGGATTGCCAGAGCGGGTGCAAAGCGGTGCGGCGCACCGAAAGCTGCGAGCACCGCGACCGTCAGAGCCACCAGGAGCCCGACCCCCAGCAGGGTGGGTACGACGTCGCCGAGCTCTATCATCAGGCCAGCCTAACGGCGCAGTGCGCCGGGCAGAGTACGACTCCGGGCGTCGTCGGGGGGCAGTGTCTTCGTGTGCCCGACGTGTAGATCAATGGCCGGCCCTCCAGACCGGTGCGTTCATCGCCCCGGGGGCCTGTCTTTCCCTGGTTTAGCCGGCGGCGCCGGAGCTGAGGTGTGGATCAACGCAGGGGTGGGGTGAACTCGGCCTGTCCGCCACCGTGTGGGGACGCCCGCAAGACTCCGCAACAGGGGAGCTGATGCAGGGCCAGCCGGCGTACTGCGGAGAACACCTGAACGACGTACTGCTTGAGGGCCAAGACCGGGGTCCGGCGTGGTGCCGTGTGCCGCGGAAGACCCGGTCCGCGTGTGACGGAGTCCACCGGAGTTCCCTGGGGCGAAAGGTCGTCCGTCGGCGCCCGGGGCGGCCCTATTCCCCCGGGTTTCCGGGGGAAACCTGGGCGCATCATCCTCCTGCGGGGTGGAGTTGCGGTGGGGGTCGGGTGGGTGTATTGTTTTCTAAGTCGCCGCGAGGGAGACCAGCGAGAAGCTGGGAACCGGAGGCGGCCAATCCCCTAAATTT
>JAODMV010000263.1 GCA_025464875.1 Arthrobacter sp.
GTGCTGGACTGGAACCAGCCCTCCATCAACTTCTACAAGAAGCAGGGCGCGGCCCCGATGCAGGAATGGTCCACCTTTCGGCTCACCGGCGAGGCGTTGCAGGCCTTCGGCAGCTCCCGCAGGGCCCCAATCAGTGTCTCGCGGGCCCGTGGCTGATCTGCCGGTGACGAAACTCGCTGGCGGCGGGACCTCGAAGGCCGCGACGACGGTCCCTCACAGCGTCCGCGCCCGTCATAGCTACCGCGGCATGCGCACCGCCGAGCACTATTTCGAGCTGCCCCTGGACCACTCCGGGGACGCCGCCGGGACGGTCACCGTGTTCGCCCGCGAGTATGTCTCCAGCGACCACAGCGAGGAGGAAGCCGCCCGGCTCCCCTGGCTGCTGTACCTCCAGGGCGGCCCCGGCGGGCGGGGCCCCAGGCTTCCCTCGCTCGGCGGCTGGAGCAAGGCAGCCGCCAAGGACTTCCGGATCCTCATGCTGGACCAGCGAGGCACCGGTCTCTCCTCGGCCATCGACCGCAACACGCTTCCGCTGCGGGGCAACGACGCCGCCCAGGCCGAATACCTGTCGCATTTCCGGGCCGACTCGATCGTCGCCGACGCCGAGGCGATCCGGGCGTCCCTGGGCGCCGCCCCCTGGACGGTCTACGGCCAGAGCTACGGCGGCTTCTGTGCGCTCAGTTACCTCTCCTTCGCGCCCGAGGGGCTCCGTGAAGTGCTGGTCACCGGCGGCCTTCCGCCACTGACGGGACCGGCGGACCGGGTCTACCGGGCCACCTTCAAGCGCGTGGCCGCCCGCAACGCGGAATATTTCGGCTGGTATCCGGAGGACCGTGCCATGGTCAGCCGGATCGCCCGGCACCTGCGGGACACGGAGGAATTCCTGCCCGACGGCGGCCGGCTGACCGTCGAGCGGTTCCAGATGGTCGGGTCGTTCCTGGGCGGCAACACCCGGGTCGATGCCCTGCACCACCTGCTGGAGGACGCGTTCGTCAGCGCCTCCGAGGCCGACCGCCTCTCGGATGCGTTCCTGGAACAGGTCCGCGGGATCGTGTCCCGGTCCGCCAACCCCCTGTATGCCCTGATGCACGAGTCCATCTACGGTCAGGGCGAGGCCACGGACTGGGCGGCCTGGCGCGTGCTCCCGGATTTCCCCGCGTTCAGCCCCGGTGCCACCGAGCCGCTGCTGACCGGCGAAATGGTCTACCCCTGGTACTTCGAGCAGGACGCGGCGCTCCGCCCGCTCCGGAACGTGGCCCAGCTGCTGGCGGCGAAGAGCGACTGGAAGCCGCTTTATGATCCGCAACGGCTGGCCCGCAACTCGGTGCCGGCGGCCGCCGCCGTCTACAGCGAGGACATCTACGTGGACCGCGAACTCTCGCTGGAAACCGCCGCCGCCGTCCGCGGCCTTCAGGTGTGGGAGTCGAAGGACTTCCACCATGACGGCATCGCGGACGACGGCGAGGGGATCTTCATGCGGCTGTTGGGGATGACGCGCCCAGCCGGGGACTGAGCGCGCCGGCCCGGGTCACTCGGCGTCGCTGAGGGCCTTCCGGGCGTCCTCTTCGAGCTGGGCGTCGACCTTGGCCTGTGCCGCCTTGGAGCTGGCCAGGCTGGCGATGACGGCCACGAGGATGGTGCCGATGATCACCCCGAGGGAGACGAACGTCGGGATCTCGGGAGCCCACTCGATGTGCTGGCCGCCGTTGATGAAGGGCAGCTCGTTGACGTGCATGGCGTGCAGGACCAGCTTGACACCGATGAACGCCAGGATGACCGACAGGGCGTGCTTCAGGTAGATCAGGCGGTTCATGAGCCCGCCGAGCAGGAAGTACAGCTGGCGCAGCCCCATCAGGGCGAAGATGTTGGCGGTGAAGACGATGAAGGCGCTCTGGGTCAGGCCGAAAATGGCCGGAATCGAGTCGACGGCGAACAGCAGGTCGGTCATGCCGATGGTCACGAACACGACCAGCATGGGGGTGAAGACCTTCTTGCCGTCCACGACGGTGCGCAGCTTGCCGCCGTCGAACGTATCGGACATCGGAATGATCCTGCGGATCCGGGCAATGAGCGGGTTTTCCTTGGCTTCCTCCTCCTCGCCGTCGTCCTGCGCCTGCTTCCAGGCGGTCCAGAGCAGGAAGGCACCGAAGATGTAGAAGACCCAGCTGAACTGTTCGATCACGATGGCGCCGAGCAGAATGAAGATGCCGCGGAGAATGAGCGCGATGATGATGCCCACCATGAGCACTTCCTGCTGGTACTTACGCGGTACCGAGAAGCGGGCCATGATGATGATGAAGACGAACAGGTTGTCGATGCTCAGGCTGTATTCCGTCACCCAGCCGGCGAGGAACTGCCCGCCGTATTCCGGGCCCGTGAAGGCGAACATCGCGCCGGCGAAGACCAGGGCCAGGGCCACGTAGAAGGCAACCCACAGCCCGGCCTCCCGCATGGAGGGCTCGTGTGGGCGCTTGAGGACCAGGAGCAGGTCGATGGCTAGGATGATGCCGAGGACGACAAAGGAGCCGACCTCGAACCAGAGGGGAAGTGTGGGCACAGACAAGCCTTTCGCAGGGTACAACTCAGCGGCATAAGTCTCTCCGACTGCCGTGCGGTACGTGGTCTGCGTGGCTGTCCGCTACGCCCGGCAAGGCATCGGTGCCTTACGTGTTGACGATCGTAGCGCGTGGGATACTCCCCTACGTCCGGGCCAACAATACCCTACCCCTGACCCTGCTTGCGCCTTTGCCCCTTCTTCTTTAAGCTAGGCGTGCCCGCTTTGCGCTAGGCGTGCCCGGCGGACTGCATCTGGCGCAGTTCCTTCTTCAGTTCCCCCACCTCGTCGCGCAGCCTGGCGGCGAGCTCGAACTGCAGTTCGCCGGCGGCGGTGTGCATCTGCTCCGTCAGCTGTTCGATCAGCCCGACAAGATCTTCGGCCGGCGCGGCGGCAAGCCCGTCGGCCCTGACCTTGGACGCCCCCCTGCCCTTCCCCCGGGACTTCCCGGCGGCCGCCAGCAGCTCGCGGGTGTCCGCGTCCTCCTTGGCCAACTGATCGGTGATGTCGGCAATCTTTTTCCGCAGCGGCTGGGGGTCGATCCCCTTTTCCGTGTTGTACGCGACCTGGATTTCCCGGCGGCGGTTGGTCTCATCGATGGCCTTGGCCATCGAATCGGTGATGCGGTCCGCGTACATGTGGACCTCGCCGGAGACGTTTCGGGCGGCACGGCCGATGGTCTGGATCAGCGAGGTCGCGGAGCGCAGGAAGCCTTCCTTGTCCGCGTCCAGGATGCTCACGAGCGAGACCTCGGGAAGGTCGAGTCCTTCCCGGAGCAGGTTGATGCCGACCAGGACGTCGAAGGTTCCCATCCGCAGTTCCCGGAGCAACTCCACGCGGCGCAGGGTGTCCACATCCGAGTGCAGGTACTCCACCTTGACGCCGTGCCCCAGCAGGTAGTCGGTGAGGTCCTCGGCCATGCGCTTGGTCAAGGTGGTGACCAGGACGCGTTCGTTCTTGTCGGTCCGGGTCCGGATCTCACCCAGCAGGTCATCGATCTGGCCCTTGGTGGGCTTGACGATGACTTCGGGATCGATGAGGCCGGTGGGCCGGATGATCTGCTGGACGAAACCGTCGGACTTGGCGAGCTCGTACTTGCCCGGGGTGGCGGACAGGTAGACCGTCTGGCCCACGCGGTCTTGGAACTCGTCCCACTTCAGCGGGCGGTTGTCCATCGCCGAGGGCAGCCGGAAGCCGTGGTCCACCAGGTTCCGCTTGCGGGACATGTCACCCTCGTACATGGCGCCGATCTGCGGCACGGTGACGTGGGATTCGTCGATCACCAGCAGGAAATCGTCCGGGAAGTAGTCGATGAGGCAGTGCGGCGCGGTCCCGCGGGCGCGGCCGTCGATGTGTGAGGAGTAGTTCTCGATGCCGTTGCAGAACCCCATCTGCTGCATCATTTCGAGGTCATAGGTGGTGCGCATCCGGAGCCGCTGCGCTTCCACCAGCTTGTTCTGGCCTTCCAGCACCGCGAGGCGCTCGGCCAGTTCGTCTTCGATTCGCTTGATGGCCCGGCTCATGCGTTCCGGGCCGGCCACGTAGTGCGAGGCCGGGAAGACGTACATTTCGTCCTCATCCCGGATCAATTCGCCGGTCAGCGGATGCAGGGTGTGGATGTTCTCGATCTCGTCCCCGAAGAACTCGATCCGGATCGCCAGCTCCTCGTACATCGGGATGATTTCCACGGTGTCGCCGCGGACGCGGAAGGTGCCGCGGTGGAAGTCCACGTCGTTGCGGGTGTACTGCATGGCGACGAACTTCCGGAGCAGGTCGTCACGGTTCATTTCCGCACCCTTGCGGAGGGTCACCATGCCGGCGATGTATTCTTCCGGGGTGCCGAGGCCGTAGATGCAGGAGACCGTGGCCACCACGATCACGTCGCGGCGGGTCAGCAGCGCGTTGGTCGCGGAGTGCCGGAGCCGTTCCACTTCCTCGTTGACGGAGGAGTCCTTCTCGATGAAGGTGTCCGTCTGCGCCACGTAGGCTTCGGGCTGGTAGTAGTCGTAATAGGAGACGAAGTACTCGACCGCGTTGTTGGGGAACAGTTCGCGGAATTCGTTGGCGAGCTGCGCGGCGAGGGTCTTGTTCTGCACCATCACCAGGGTGGGGCGCTGGATCTGTTCGACTAGCCACGCCGTCGTCGCGCTTTTACCGGTGCCGGTGGCGCCGAGCAGCACCACGTCCTTTTCGCCGTTCCTGATGCGTTCGGTGAGTTCCGCGATCGCGGCGGGCTGGTCGCCTGCGGGCTTGAACTCGCTGATGACCTCGAAGGGAGCCACGACGCGGTTGATTTCCTGGGCAAGACTCATGCCTCTAATCTACCGCCGGGCAGCGGAGCGAACTCTTGATTCAGCTTTGGGCGGTACCGGACGCCGTGCCCGCAGCGCCGCCGGCAGCGCTGCCGGCGGCGTACGACGGCGGCTGCCAGCCGGTCCGCAGCGCCCAGGCCGCCATGCGGGGCGCGGCGTATTCCGTGAGCCAGCCCTCCTTGTCCGCGGCGTAGCCGGCGGTGGACTTGTCCACTCCGTGCAGCTCGGCGACCCTGCGTTTCTCGGCCGCGTAGGCGATCCGTGCCGCGGCGTCGGCCCGGAGCCAGTCCCGGAAGCAGAGCGCATACCGCCAGCCCGGTGACCGGGCGACGCGGAGGTGGAGGTTCACGGGCCGGCCGGGATCGGCGCTGCCGTGCAGCCGCTTGCCCCAGTCGGCCGGATCCGGGTGCGGGGGCTTGGGGTTGTCGGAAATGATGCCGGGCCAACGAGGAAATCCGGCCGCGGCCAGCAGGGGCGCAATCCGGTCGGCGGCCGCCAGCCCGGGGACGGTCAGCTGGAGGTCGATCACGTCCTTGGCGTCGAGCCCGGGCACGGCGGTGGAGCCGATGTGATCCACCGCCAGGATGTCCTGCGGGGCTGCTGCCTCCAGGCGGGCGATGAGTCGGCGCGCCTGGCCCTCCCAGTCGGTATTCGCGGCGGTCAGCACGGGCCCGCCCGTCCGGGGGGCGATCCGGCCCTGCGCGAGATTCAGCGCAAACGGCGCCAGCCGGCTTTCCCACAGCCGGTCCACGGCCGCCCTCAGCGACTCCCTGGAGCCGGAGTTGTCCAGCACGACGTCCGCGGCGGCGAGGCGCTCCTCGCGGGACGCCTGCGCGGCCATCCGGGCGCGGGCAGCCTCGGCGGTCATGTTCCGCCGCTCCATCATGCGCTGCACCCGCACCTCCTCCGGGGCATCCACCACCAGCACCAGATGGAAGCCGCTCCCCTGCCCGGTTTCTACCAGGAGGGGGATGTCCTGGACGACGACGGCTCGCCCGGCGGCGGTGTCGACCCGCGCGGCGCGGATCAGCGCGGCGGCGCGCTCCCGTACGAGGGGATGGATGATGCTGTTGAGCACGGCGAGGCGTTCCGGGTTGCCGAAAACCAGGGCGCCCAGCCGGGCGCGGTCGAGGCCGCCGTCGGCAGTAAGTATTCCGTCACCTATCTCACCGCCGAACGCGTCCACCACCTGCGCCAGCCCCGGCGTGCCGGGCTCCACAACTTCGCGGGCCAGCGCGTCGGCGTCCACCAGCACCGCGCCGAGTTCGCGCAGGCGCGACGCAACCACTGACTTCCCTGCGGCGATGCCGCCCGTCAACCCGATCTTCAGCACCCCACCAGACTAAACTGATCCGGTGACAGATGACGCGGTTTCCCCGGACAGCAGGGCTACCGTGTACACGACGCTTGCCGGACCGGAGTTCCGCCAGGAGATCGAGATCAAGCGGTCCCGGTTCATCACGGTCCTGCACCGCACCGGCGACGAGGACGGCGCCCGGTCCGTGCTGGCCGGGCTGCGGAAGGAATTCCATGACGCGCGGCACCACTGCTCCGCCTTCGTGCTCGGACCCGACCGCGAGGTGCAGCGCTCCAACGACGACGGCGAACCGTCCGGAACCGCAGGCATCCCGATGCTCGAGGCGCTGCTGAGACGGGAGACCGCCCCCGGGGCCACAGACCTCAGCGACGTCACCGCCGTCGTCGTCCGTTACTTCGGCGGCATCCTGCTCGGCGCCGGCGGCCTCGTGCGGGCCTACTCGGAGTCGGTCTCCGGCGCCCTCGCCGCGGCGCCGCTGGTGCAGCGGCGCCGACTGCGGATCTGCTCGGTCAAGGTGCCGCACGCGGCGGCCGGCCGTCTGGAGAATGAGCTCCGCTCCGCGGGCTACGTCATGGCGGAAACCGGCTACGAGGCGCACGTCACGGTGCTCAGGCTCGCCCTGCCGGACGAACCGGCAGAGCTCGCCCGGGCGGCCGAACGTCTCGCCGCCGCGTCCGCCGGAAGCGCCGTGCTGCTGCCCGGAGCCACGGAGTGGGTCGATGTCCCCCTCCGCTGAGGCCGCCCCGGCGCTCGTGGACGTCACCGAGGAGGTCCTCGAGCAGCTGCTGGGCCTGGCCGTCCGGGACGCCGACGCCGACGAGGTCACCCCGCCGCTGGGCGGCGCCGGGTGGACTCCGGAGCGGATCAGCTGGTTCCGCGAGTACCACCGTGCCGCCGCGGCCGGCCTGGACGGGCCCGCCCGGCAGCGGAGTTGGGCCATCAGCTGCGGCGGGACCCTGGCGGGCGCCGTCCGGCTCCAGCGAACAGGACGCAGCCCGATGACGTACCCGTCGCTGGAGACCGGCATCTGGCTGGCCCGCGGCTTCCGCGGCCGGGGTATCGGCACGGAGGCGCTGCGGCTGGTCAAGGCGCAGGCCGCTGCCTACGGCGCCACCCTGCTCGAGGCGCAGACCACGGCCGGCAACGCCGCCGCCCTGGCACTCCTGCGGTCGGCCGGCGCGGAGCTGGGCTTCGAGGCGGCGCCCAGCGGCGCAGCGCCTGCGGTGACCGCCCGTCTCCCGCTCCGCTGAGGCTGCAGGCGCCAGTGCCGCCCTGCCGGGATGATTCTGCGCTGCCTGGCGTTGTACTAGGTGAGGGTCTCGCTGACACTGCCGTCGAGCGGACCAAACCAGACCACCACTGCACGGAGGAATTTGCTTGCTGATTGTCTTGACAGGAATCGACGGCTCGGGGAAAACCACGGCCGCGCGGGCAACGGTCGACGCCGCCCGGGCCTCGGGCCAGGACTCGCTGCTGCTGCGCAACTATGCCGGCCGGCAGTGGATGACGGTGATGAGCGCAAAGTACGGCATTCGAATTCCCTCATGGCTGGCGGACGCGGCGGAAACCGCCGTCCGCACCGCGAACGTGTTGATTTCGCATGTCAGGGCCCACCGCTTTCCGGGGCTGGCGGTGATGGACCGCCACCTGTACTGCCAGCTCGCGCTGCGGGAGGCCCGGGGCCTTCCCCGGGGCCGGTTCCTTCCCCTCCTGCTGAGGATGCTCCCCGAACCGGACCTCATCATCCAATTCGTCGTCGACCCCGAGCAGGCGCACCGCAGGATCATGCTGCGCGGCACGGACGCGGAAACCGTCGAAGAGCTGAGCGCGTTCAGCGCCGGGTACCGGGCGCTGCCGGAATACTCGAAATTCGTCGAGCTCCCGGCCGGCGGCACACCGGACGAGGTCCTGTCCGCGCTGACCCGGACGATCGACGCGGCACAGAAGCGGTCCGGGACGTGGACCCGCGGCCGGACTTTGCTGCGCCGCGCCCGCGGCTAAGGCGGCCCCTGCCCCGGCAGCCCGAGCCCCTGACGTGACCGGCGGCGCCGGCTAAACCTCCGGCCCGGCCCGCAAGCATCCCTCCCCTAGGGCATGCCCCACCCTGGCCCCGGCCGCTGGACATAACACCACAATGTCCAGTTCCCGCGCCGAGCACTGGACATGGCCCCCTCACCCTGGTCCTGGCCCCGCCGGCCTTTCTCCAGCATGCCCAGTCGACGGGCCAGGCACTGGACATGTCCCCGAGCACTGACCGCCCGCCGTGGGACATGCCCAGCCCTAGCGTCCGCCACCGGGCTCCTTGCCATTGTGCCCAGCGCGCGGGCTGAAGACTGGGCATGTCCCCCGGGGTGGGAGCCGAAAAGTGGGCATGTCCCGCCCACCGAATCACCGGGCCGGCCGGCAAGGGGCTGTTAACGCAAAAGCGGGCCCCTGCACTTGGCAGGGGCCCGCTTGAGTCAGCCTAGGCTGGTGGCAATTAGTTGCCGGTCAGCTTCTCGCGCAGAGCGGCAAGAGCCTCGTCCGATGCAAGCGTGCCTGCACCGGTCTCGGTTGCGGCCGGCTCGGAGGAGTAGCTGGTGGTGCCGGAGTCGCTGTCACCGGACGTTGCTGCTGCAGCGTCGTCGGCAGCGTGCTGGGCAACCTGCTTCTTGTGTGCTTCCCAGCGGGTCTGGGCGTCAGCGTACTGCTGCTCCCAGGCGGCGCGCTGGTTCTCGTAGCCTTCAAGCCACTCGTTGG
>JAODMV010000291.1 GCA_025464875.1 Arthrobacter sp.
GCCTGGCGGCGGGTTCGTCGTGCTCAACACCGAGGTCACGCCGGAACTCGAAGCCGAAGGTGCGGCCCGTGACCTGGTCCGCGCCATCCAGCAGGCCCGCAAGGACGCCGGACTCAACGTCAGCGACCGCATCCGGACCACCGTCACGGCGGCCCAGGGCATCGTCGATGCGCTGCTGGCCAACGCGGAACTCGTTCAGACCGAGACCCTGACGGTCCGGCTGGACACCGTGGCGGCCGACGTCAAGGACCCGCAGGTCAGCGTCGAGAAAATCGCTGCCGACAATGCTGCTGAAACTGCCGCCGAAAAAGTAAAGGCCTGAGCCATGACCGACGAATTTTCCGTAGAGAGCGTCTACGCCGAGCTGCTGGGCCGGGCGCCGGAAAACCAGATGGAGCCGCGCCTTGCCCCGCTGCGCCGGGCGATGGACATCCTGGGGGAGCCGCAGAAGGCCTACCCGATCATCCACGTGACCGGCACCAACGGCAAGACGTCCACGGCCCGCATGATCGAAGCGGGGCTGCGCGCCCACGGCCTCAGCACCGGGCGCTACACGAGCCCGCACCTGTCCAAGGTCACCGAGAGGATCAGCATCGACGGCGCCCCGGTGTCCGATGAGACCTTCGTCCGGATCTGGGACGAGATCCGCCCATACCTGGACATCGTGGACGGCGAGCTCGAGGCCGAAGGCCAGCCCCGGCTCACCTACTTCGAATGCCTGACCATCCTCGGCTTCGCCGTGTTCGCGGACCAGCCGGTGAACGTCGCCGTCATCGAGGTTGGACTGGGCGGCATCACGGACGCCACCAACGTCGGCGACGGCCAGGTGGCCGTGGTCACCCCCATCTCCCTGGACCACACCGAGCTGTTGGGCGACACCACCGAGGACATCGCGTACGAGAAAGCCGGCATCATCAAGCCCGGCAGCTTCCTGATCAGCGCCGCGCAGCCCATGGACGCGGCCCAGGTGCTGCTGGAGAAGGCCAAGGAAGTGCAGGTCCCGTTCCGGTTCGAGGGCGTGGAGTTCGGCGTCGAGTCCCGGACCGTCGCCGTCGGCGGCCAGATGGTGAGCATCAAGGGTATCGCCGGGCACTACGAGGAACTGCTGCTGCCCCTGCACGGCTCCCACCAGGCCGAGAACGCCGCCGTCGCGATTGCCGCCCTGGAGGCATTCTTCGGCGGCGAGAAGGCGCTCGACCCGGAAATCCTCCAGGAGGCCTTCGCCTCCGTCACCTCCCCGGGACGCCTCGAGGTGGTCCGCACCGCGCCCACTATCATCGTGGATGCCGCCCACAACCCGGAGGGCGTGCGGGTCTCGGCCGAGGCCATCCACGAGGCCTTCAGCTTCACGAAGCTGGTCGTCGTGGTCGGAGTCCTGCGGGACAAGGATGCCGAGACGATCCTCCGCCAGCTCAAGGAATCCCTGGGCGACCTCGCCGAGGAATACGTCTTCACCCAGTCCAACTCGCCGCGTGCGGTCCCGGCCGAGGATCTGGCGGAACTCGCTATCGATCTGGGCTTCGGCGAGGAGAAGATCCACGTCGCGGACAAGCTCGATGACGCCCTCGAATGGGCCGTGGAACGTGCCGAGATGAATGAAGACCTCGCCGGCGGCGTGCTCGTCACCGGTTCCATCACCCTCGCGGCGGAAGCCCGGATCCTGCTCGGAAAGGCGGACGCCTAAGCGATGGCACGACTGACCAAAGCCCAGCGCGAATGGCGCCCGGGCATGCCCAAGAAGCGCCGCTCGACCAAGGTCATGTTCGCCTCCACAGTCCTGCTGCTCGAGGCCTTCGTGGCGCTGTTCGCCACGCTGGCCGTCTTCGGACTCCGGCGCGGCGAGATTTCTCCGGTCCTGATCTTCTCGGTGGGGATCACGCTGAGCCTGGTATTCGTGCTCACGTGCGCGGTCCTGTCCAAGCCGTGGGGCGTGGGCCTGGGCTGGATCCTGCAGCTCGTGCTGATCCTGAGCGGACTCGCGGAGCCCATGATGTACCTGGTGGGTGCCCTCTTCGCGATCGCCTGGTGGTACGGCATCCGGACCGGGATCCGGCTCGACCGGGAGGCGGGCCAGCGCGAACGCGAGCAGGCCGCCTGGGATGCCGCGCACCCCGCCGGCAGCCAGCCCGAAACCGGTGCCGGGAACCCGTAGACTTGACCGGAATCCGACCCCCACACATTGGAGCAGCAGTGAGCATTGAGCGCACCCTAGTCCTGATCAAGCCCGACGGCGTCGCCCGCAACCTGACCGGCAGCATCCTCAGCCGGATCGAAGCCAAGGGCTACACCCTGGCCGAGCTCAAGAAGGTCGACGCGAGCCGCGAGCTGCTGGAGCAGCACTACGAGGAGCACGTCGGGAAGCCGTTCTACGAGCCGCTCGTCGAGTTCATGCTCAGCGGACCCGTCGTCGCCGCGATCTACGAAGGACACCGTGTGATCGAGGGCTTCCGTTCGCTCGCCGGCACCACGGATCCGACGACGGCGGCGCCCGGCACCATCCGCGGTGACCTCGGCCGCGACTGGGGCCTCGCCGTGCAGCAGAACCTCGTCCACGGCTCGGACTCGGTGGAGTCCGCCGAGCGCGAGATCAAGATCTGGTTCTAGGAGCTACCCGAGCCCTCCGCGGACCGAGGGAACAGTAAAGGCCAATGTTCAGAAATGAACATTGGCCTTTGCTGATTCAGCCCGGGGTCCGGGTGGGCTCCGGGGAGTCTTCCTCAGTAGCCGGACGTGCCGATGAAGACCTGGATGAAGGCGAAGAAGATCGTGGCGATCACGGCAACATAGAGCAACGCCGTGAGGATCCAGCCGGACTCGCCGAGGACCTTCGTCGGGCCGGCGGGCAGGCGGAGAACGCCGTGGGACACGTTGCGGACGGTGACCCAGACGAACAAGGGGATCATGGCCGCCCAGACGACCATGCAGAACGGGCACAGGATGCGGATCGAGTAGAGAGCCTGGAACCAGAGCCAGATTACGAAGATGAAGCCCAGGGTCACCCCCGTCTGCAGCCCCAGCCAGTACCACCGGGCAAACTTTGCGCCGGCCAGGACGGCCAGGGCCGTGGTGATGATGATGGCGAAGGCCACGATGCCGATGAACATGTTCGGGAACCCGAACACGGAACTCTGCGGCGTCTGCATGACCTGGCCGCAGGAAATCCAGGGGTTCACGTCACAGACGGTGACGTGGTTGGGGTCCTTGAGGACTTCCAGTTTTTCCAGAACCAGCGCGCCGGAGGCCAGCCAGCCGACGACGCCGGTAATCAGCAGGAGCCAGGCGAAGGGCCGGTCTTGGGTCATCGTGGGCAGCGAGCGGTCCGCGGGGGCCGGGCCGGAGCGCGGCCGGTCTACGGTCGCGTCGCCGGTGGTGCTGGAGATGCTGGGCATGGAATATCGTTCCTTAGCTCGGGTGCTTCTGGCCCCGATTGTAGCCCCGGAGGCTGGGTGGATCCGAGGAATGGCCCCGGCCCGGGCAGGGGCCTGGCGCTCGTTGTGCGCTTGTGGCCTGGCTTACGCCTGCTTTGACGCGTCCTGTGAGACAATGATCGTGGCTGGAACCCGATCCACATCCGGAGTCCGGTCCGGCGATTCTGTTTGCAAGACCGCCAATGATGAGCAGGCGCTACGGATCCACTTGATTCAGGCTATCCCGCAATGCCATTGGACGGCACCTGGTTGTGACGTGTAGATCAACGGGTTTCAGAACAATCTCGCCGGCCCTCCAGGGCTGCCGCACCCCACTGCCGGTGCGAACCTGAGGGTATTCAATTGACTTCTGTCAATGCCTGCGGGTGTTGGCAAATAATTGCCCCAACGGGTGCCGGATGTGGCGGCACATCAGGGGCAGGAGTGTTGCCACATATGGATAATGAACAGGTTCTTGCCGTCAATGAAGAACGGGCTGCGGACGAAGCGTCGACACCGCCCAAGCGGGCGGTCCGGACGCGGCGCAAGGCCGCACCGAAGGTAGCGGCCCCCGAGCCGGCCGTGGACGCGGCCCCGGAAACCCCGGCCGAAGCCCCGGCCGCCGTAGGGGCCCCCGAAGCCACCCCTGAAGCCGACAGCGCAGCCGCAGCGACCGCCGTTGCTAAGACCAAGGCGCCGGCCCGGCGCACCCGGTCCCGCAAGCCGGCCGAGCCGGCCGAGACGCCCGCCGCCGAGGTCCCGGCCGCCGAGAGCCCCGCCGCCGAGAGCCCCGCCGCCGAGACCCCTGCCGCCGAGGTCCAGCCAGAGCAGGCCGCCGCAGAGAAGCCGGTCCGCCGCCGCGCCAGCCGTGCCAAGGCCGCCCGGATGGTGGAAACGGCTCCCGCAGCAGAAGCAACTCCCGCAGTCGGCGCGGCTCCGGAGCCGGTCGAGGAGGCTGCCCCGGCCACCGTGACCGCCGCCGCGGAGCGAACCCCGGACCCGGCCGAAGCCGCCGCAACCGCCGAGGATGCCACCGAGAAGCAGGCCGAAGCCCCTTCCGCGGCCGCCTCGCTGTTCCTTGAGCCCGGAGCCGTCACTTCGGTGATCTTCCAGGCTCCCGACCTGAGTGCTGTGGCGCGCCCGGTTGTGGCCGCCGCCCCGGCAGCCGGGGAGGCCGAAGACGAAGAGGGCGAAGAAGGCGAGGAGGGCGAGGACGCCAGCAGCCGCCGTCGCCGTCGCAGCCGCGGACGCCGTGGCCGCAGCCGTGTCGCCGGCGAATCCGACGCCGAAGCGGAAGGTTCCGCGGACGAAGGCGAGGAAGGCCCGGAGGGCGCGCTGGAGGACGGCGTGACCTCGCGCCGCCGTCGCCGCCGCCGCCGTGGCGACCAGGACCTCGAGCTGACCGGCGGGGGAGACGACGATCCGCCCAACACGGTGACCCGCGTCCGCGCGCCCCGCGCGCTCACGGAGGCACCGGTCAACAACCGCGTCACGTCCGTCAAGGGTTCCACCCGTCTGGAGGCCAAGAAGCAGCGCCGCCGCGAATCCCGCGACACCGGCCGCCGCCGCACCGTCATCACCGAGGCCGAGTTCCTGGCCCGGCGTGAATCCGTGGACCGGCAGATGATCGTCCGTCAGCGCGACGACAGAATCCAGATCGGCGTCCTCGAAGACGGCGTCCTGGCCGAGCACTTCGTCTCCAAGACCCAGCAGGATTCCCTGATCGGCAACGTCTACCTGGGCAAGGTCCAGAACGTGCTGCCCTCCATGGAAGCCGCCTTCGTGGACATCGGACGCGGCCGCAACGCCGTGCTGTACGCCGGCGAAGTGAATTGGGACGCCGTCAACCTCGAAGGCAAGCAGCGCCGGATCGAAAACGCGCTGAAGTCCGGCGACTCCGTGCTGGTCCAGGTCACCAAGGACCCGGTCGGCCACAAGGGTGCCCGCCTGACGAGCCAGATCTCACTGCCCGGCCGCTACCTGGTGTACGTGCCCGGCGGCTCCATGACCGGCATTTCCCGCAAGCTGCCCGACGTCGAACGCAACCGCCTCAAGCGGATCCTCAAGGACCGCCTGCCGGAGGACGCGGGCGTCATTGTCCGCACCGCGGCCGAGGGTGCCTCCGAGGAAGAGCTGACGCACGACATCAACCGCCTCCG
>JAODMV010000306.1 GCA_025464875.1 Arthrobacter sp.
GTGCGGGTCGGCTGCTTCCGCCCGCCGTCCGCTCCGGACGGGATTTCACGGCTGCGGCTCACCGCACGCGCGACCCTTTCATCCGAGGAAATCGACGAGAGCTGTGCAGTGCTGCGCGGCATTTTGGAGGAACTTTCATGAACCTTCCTGACATCATCCTGGTCACAGGAACGGACACCGGCGTCGGCAAGACGATGACGACGGCGGTCCTCGCTGCCATCCTCCACGGAATGGGGCGACGCGTCGCTGTTTACAAACCGTGCCAGTCGGGCGCCGCCGCCGGTGATTCCGATGCGGCCGAAATTGTCCGGCTCGCCGGCGCCGTGACGGCCGAAACCGGGGTGGTTCTGCAGGAGCCGCTGGCGCCCGTCGCCGCTGGCGCCGTCGACGGAACGTCGCTCCCCCGGGTGGCTGCGCACGCCGAGAGGGTCCGCGAGCTCGCCGCGACCCACGACCACGTCCTGATTGAGGGCGCAGGCGGCCTGCTGGTGGAGCTGGATTCCGACGGCGGCACCCTGGCGGACCTTGGATCGCTCCTGGCGGCGGCATTCGTGCTCGTCGCCCGTCCGGCCCTCGGCACGCTGAACCACACCGCCCTGACCCTCGAAGCCTTGGCAGCCCGGGAACTTCAGGTCCTGGGCATCGTGCTGGGCAGCTGGCCCGACAAACCGGACTTCCTGCACCACAGCAACCGGCAGGTGCTCCACTCGTTGCGGGTGCCCTTCCTCGGCGCCCTTCCCGAACGGGCCTCGGAACTGAGCCCGGCTGCTTTCCGTGCCGGAGCAGCTGCATGGCTGAACGGCCTGCCCGCATGATCCCGGCACCGGCGGACACCGGAATCACGCGGCCGGAGACGGATGATTCCGCACAGGCGCGGTGCCCGTACATCGTCGTGCGCGACCCGGATATCGTCCGGGAAGTCCTCCGCCGCCCTGCGGAGTTCAGCCCTGCCAATGCCCTGGTCGCGGTGACGCCTCTGACCGGGCCGGCCCTGCGGGTGCTGCAGCGCGTCCGCTTCGCCCTGCCTCCGGTCCTGGCCAGCAACGACACGGACACGCACGCCGGGATCCGCAAGATCGTGGCAGGCTATTTCACCCCGGCCACGGTCGCCGCCATGGAGCCGCGCATCCGCGAACTCGCGCAGGAAGCAGCGGCGAACACAGCACAGCAGCTCGACCGCACCGGCCACGCGGACCTCGTGCAGGCGGTGGCCGCATTCACTCCGGCCGTCATCATGCTCGAATTCCTCGGGCTGCCCGTACGGGATCTTGTTCACCTCAAGCGCTGGGGCCTTGACTCCATGGAATTGTTCTGGGGCTGGCCCGACGAAACCCGGCAACTCGAACTCGCCCACAGCGCCGCTGATTTCTACGTCTGGCTGCGCCAGCTCGTCACGGAATCCGTGACCACCCCCGGACGCAACCTGTTCAAATCCCTGGCAGAACACGGCTTGTCCACTCCTGAGATCTGTTCGCTCGGCTACTTCCTCCTGATCGCCGGACAGGAAACAACCACCCAGCTGATCAGCACCGCACTGTTCCGGCTCCTCGACGGAGCCGCCCCCCTGGACTGGACCGACGCGGCCTCCGGGGCAGGCGCCCGCACCACAATCAGGCACGTGCTTACCACCGAATCATCCGTCCCCACCTGGCGCCGCGTGGCACCCATGGCCACCCGCCTGGGCAGCGAGCTGATCCCGGCCGGCTCCGAGATCCTCCTTGAACTGACCGGCAACCACATCACGCAAACAGCCGAACCGGACCGGTGGCCCCCACAGACACAAACCGCACCCATCAGGTCGTCAGCCGCCTACGGCCTGGTCTTTGGCTCGGGCATCCACCGCTGCCTCGGGGCCAAACTGGCAGAACTCGAGGCGGCCATCATTGTCCAGGAAACCGCCTCAGCACTGCCCCGGATACAGCTGCGGGACTACCAGCCCGAATGGATCCGGTTCCTGTCCTTCCAGGCACCTCGCACAGTCACGGTGACGAACAGGCAAGGCTGACCGCACGCCAGGTGCGTGAAGAGGAATCCGCCGAGGTAATGTGGTGCGCTGATGTCTGCTCCCCGGCGCAGAAGCTCGGACCGGGGCCTACCGGGCCTACCGGGCCTACCGGGCCTACCGGGCCGACCGGGCCTACCGGGCCTACCGGGCGATGATGACGTCGAGCTTACGCGGGCCGTGAACTCCCTCGACGCGTTCGAGTTCGATGTCACTGGTCGCGCTCGGACCGCTGATCATTGTGAGCGGCCGGGTGCCGTTGATCCGGCGCAGCGCGTCGGGCAGGATCCCAGCGATGTCGGCGGCTTTGACGACGCAGATGTGGTGGTCCGGGACGAGGCTGATGGCGCGGCGGCCCTGGTTCGGGCTGCCGTCCAGGATGATGGTCCCGGTTTCGGCGACGGCGACGGCGCTGCCGGTCACTACGGCGTCGATGCCGTCGAGCTCCGCAACAGGGAGCGGCGCGGCGGGGGAATCCAGGCGGCGTCGGCGGTCGCCGGTCTCGTGGTCGAGTCCGGCGAGCCAGCCGGCGTCGAGCCCTGTCGGCACCACGTAGCACTTAGCGTCGGCGAGCAGTTCGGCGATCCGTGTAGGCACCTCGACCGCATCAACCACGGAAACGTGCGCCTTGTAGTCGATCAGGCGGTCCACCAGAAGCTCGATCAGCGCCGCCTGATCCAGCCCGGAAGTTGCCCGGTACTTGCGTGGAATCTGCGGCGCCTCGGGGCCGTCCCGCAGGGCGGAGCGGATCCGGCCGAGGATGTCATCGCGTGCACTCATGCCTGGTCTCCTTTGTCTTGTGGGGGCTTGCGGGCGCCTTCGATTTCCGGGCGCTGGTGTTCCTTGGCCCACCAGGTGCGGAAGGACTCCGCCGGGGGCGCAGGAATGTCCCGGCTCTGCGTCCAGCCGCCGGCGATGCCGGGCAGTTTGGTGATTTTCCGGTCCCGGCCGGCCGCCAGGCGTCCTATGGGCAGCCCCTTTTCCACAAGTCCCAGCCGCTTGCCGGAGGACAGCGCCCACGAGGCTGCCTTCATACCGACGTCCATCTGGGTGGGTATTTTCTTCTTCCCGCGCTTGCTGTCCACGTCCACGCTGCGCAGGTGCACCAGGATGTCGGGGATGTTGATCTTCACCGGGCAGGCGTCGTAGCAGGCCCCGCAGAGGGAGGACGCGTACGGCAGGGAATTGTTCTCCTCTGCCTCGATGCCCGTCATCAGCGGCGAGAGGATCGCCCCGATCGGCCCGGGATAGGTGGAGCCGTACGCATGGCCGCCGGTGCGCTCGTACACCGGGCACACGTTCATGCAGGCGCTGCAGCGGATGCAGTGCAGCGCGGATCGTCCCATTTCGTCTGCCAGCGCGGCGCTGCGGCCGTTGTCGAGCAGCACGAGGTGCATGTCCTGCGGTCCGTCGCCCTTCGTGACACCGGTCCAGAGCGAGGTGTAGGGGTTCATCCGCTCCCCGGTGGAGGAGCGCGGCAGCAGCTGCATGAACACTTCAAGGTCCTGCCAGCCCGGCAGCAGCTTCTCCACGCCCATCACCGTGATCAGCGTCTCCGGCAGGGTCAGGCACATGCGGCCGTTGCCTTCGGACTCGACGACGGCGAGTGTGCCGGAATCGGCTAGCGCGAAGTTGGCCCCGGAGACGGCCACCTTGGCGGTGAGGAACTTGCGGCGCAGGTGCGCTCGGGCCGCCATGGCCAGCACTGCCGGGTCGTCAGTGAGGTGGGGATCGGCGCCGGGCATTTCGCGCAGGAAGATATCGCGGATTTCGGTGCGGTTCTTGTGGATGGCCGGGACGAGGATGTGGCTGGGCTTGTCGTGGTCCAGCTGGACGATCAGCTCGGCGAGGTCGGTTTCGAAGGCCGCGATGCCCTGCTCTTCGAGGTACTCATTGAGCCCGATTTCCTGCGTCGCCATGGACTTGACCTTGACCACTTCGGTCTCGCCTGTGTCCCGGATCAGTCCCGCGACGATTCCGTTGGCTTCCTCGGCATCGCGGGCCCAGTGGATGACTCCCCCGCGGGCGGTGAAGTTCTCCTCGAACTGTTCGAGGAGTTCCGGCAGCCTTGCCATCACGGATTCCTTGATGGCGCTGCCTGCGTCGCGCAGCTGCTCCCAGTCCGGCAGCTCGGCGACCACCTTCAGCCGCTTGTCGCGGATGGTGTGGGTGGCGTGGCCAAGGTTGGCGCGCAGCTGGGCGTTGCCCAGCTCGCGGTGCGCCGCCTTCGGGAAGGACTCGGAGGCGTGCAGGTTGCCCGTGCCGAAGACGGGAAGGGAGGGCATGCCCAGGAAGGTGCTCATCGTGCTGCCTTTCCGGTTGAAACGCGGACCTCGCCCGTGACGGACACCGGGGCTTCTTCGGTGCTGGCGAGGATTTCGGCCAAGTGCAGGGTGGTGACGGCGCTGCCTTGGCGGGAGAGTCCGCCGCCGATGTGCATCAGGCAGGACGCGTCCCCGCCGGCGCACAGCTCGGCGCCGGTGGCCGCAATGTTGGCTGTCTTGTCCGCGAGCATGGCGGAGGAGACATCGGCGTTCTTCATCGAGAACGTGCCGCCGAAGCCGCAGCACTGGTCCGCCTCCGGCAGTTCGGCCAGGTCGATCCCTTGCACGCTGCGTAACAGTCGGGCCTGCCGGTCCCCCAGCCGGAGCAGGCGCATGCCGTGGCAGCTGGGGTGGTAGGTGACGCGGTGCGGGAAGTACGAGCCGAGTTGCGCCCCGGCGTCGGTGACGCCGAGCACGTCGATCAGCAGTTCGGAGAGTTCGTAGGTTTTGGCGCCGACGGCGGTGGCGCGGGCTTCCAGGGCTGTGTCTCCACAAGAGCGGGCGACCATGGGGTGCTGGTGCTGGACCGAGGCCACGCAGGAGCCGGATGGCGCGACGGCGACGTCGTAGTCCCCGTTGTCGAAGGCCGCCACGTGGTTGGCGACCACGGGGACCGCTTCCTTGAGGTAGCCGCTGTTGACGTGCATCTGTCCGCAGCAGGCCTGGCCGGACGGGAACACGACCTCGTGTCCCAGCCGCTCCAGGATGTTCACGGTGGCCCGGGCGACGTTCGGATACATCGCATCCACGATGCAGGTGGCGAACAAAGCGATTCTCATGACAGCCTTTCGAGGGACCTCGGAGCGTGTGGTCTGACCATAGTAGATCACGTGACGCCCACCACTCCCAACTCGGTCCTGCCGTGAGGCCGCTCACAGTAGCAATGAGACGTGCGCTACACTTCTGTGGTCCGACCATAGTGGTCTGACCAAAGACCTGTCGTCTGAGTCGTGTCT
The DNA here is from genome assembly GCA_025464875.1 of Arthrobacter sp. Taxonomy (GTDB): domain Bacteria; phylum Actinomycetota; class Actinomycetes; order Actinomycetales; family Micrococcaceae; genus Arthrobacter. The sequence continues at coordinate 5,283 of JAODMV010000306.1, forward strand.
CAACGTGGAGGAACTCCGTGGACCACTTCACCCCCAGCACCGATCCGGTGCTCAATAGCGTGGCCTGGTCGGCCATAGTCGGCCTACTGCCGCTGCTGACCTTTTTCATCCTGCTCGCCGTCGTGAAGACCAAGGCGCATGTCGCCGGGGCCTTCGCCCTGCTCGCGGCGCTCCTGGTCGGCATCGTCGCCTTCCACATGCCACCGGGCCTGGCGATCCTCTCCGCTACGCAGGGGGGGATCTTCGGGGCCTTCCCTGTGCTGTGGATCGTCATCATGGCCGTCTGGCTCTACCAGGTGACGGTGCTCAGCGGCCGCTTCGAGGACCTCCGCCGCGTCTTTGACGTGATCGGAAAGGGCGACGTCCGCCTGCAGGCCGTGCTCATCGCCTTCTGCTTCGGCGGTCTGCTCGAGGCCCTGGCCGGTTTTGGCGCGCCGGTAGCGATCACCGCCACCATGCTGCTCGCGCTGGGACTCCCGCCGCTGCGCGCTGCCGCCGCCGTGCTGGTCGCCAACACCGCCCCTGTCGCGTTCGGTGCAATGGCCATCCCGATCACCACCGCCGCCGGGCTCACCGGCCTGAGCGCGACGGACATTGCCTCCATCGTCGGCCGGCAGGCACCCCTGCTGGCGACCTTTGTGCCGCTGATCCTGCTCTTCATGCTCGACGGCCGCAAAGGCCTGAGGGAGTGCTGGCCTGCCGGGCTCGTCGTCGGTTTCTCCTTCGCCGCCGCGCAGTTCCTGTGCTCCAACTACTTCTCCTACGAACTCACCGACATCGTCGCCTCGCTTGTGGGCCTGGGCGCAGCGGTGCTCTTCTTCCGCGCCTGGACGCCCAAGGGCAGCGTAGCGGCACGCGAGCGTCTCGGCGTGGCCTCGGATGCCACCGCGCCGAACCGGCCCGCGACCCCCGCTGATGGCTCGGGCGGCACCGGGGCCGGCCGCGTCGCCACCGCCGAAAAGTACACTTCCGGGGGCCTCACGCCAACGCGCACCTGGCTCGCCCTGTTCCCATACTTCCTGGTGATTGTTATCTTCGGCATAGCCAAGCTGTGGAAACTGGGCGTGGATGTGCCCGCATTCCTTGCCTCGACCGACGTCAAGATTCCCTGGCCCATCCTGCACGACGCGCTGGTCAACGCCGAGGGCAAACCCGTTTCCTCCACTGTTTATTCGTTCCAGTGGCTCTCCACCCCCGGCACCCTGCTGCTGATCACGGGCCTGCTCGTCGCGTTCGTGTACTCCAAGTACGACGACGGCGGCCGCTTCCGCCTCAGGGTCGGCGACGCCGTGCTGGAAATCTGGCGGACCATCGTCAAGATGCGCTGGGCCGGGCTGACCATCGTGACCGTGCTGGCCCTGGCGTACGTGATGAACCATTCCGGGCAGACGGTATCCATCGGCACCTGGCT
>JAODMV010000314.1 GCA_025464875.1 Arthrobacter sp.
ACGCCGAGGACCGGGACGGGATCCGGCGTTCCAAGGCCGATTACACCTATGGCTACGGCAAGGCGCTGCGGGACCACGTGGTCCGTCCGGTCATGTTCATGGCCTACTCGGGTCAGATGCGCTGGCGCACGAGCGCCGGGGAGGAAATGGCCGCGTCCCTCGGCGAAGCGGCCGTCACCAAGGACATCACCTCCCAGGCCTGGCGGACCGCGCTGAACCCGACGGGAGAATGGATCCCGGCCGTGCTGGCGGGGGCGGACAAGCGACTCAGCGAGGTGCGCCGGACCGTACCGGACGCCGGCGGCCTGGTGATCGCGACCGATCATGACGATGCCAGGGCCTACGCCGGGCAGCTGAAACGCATCACCGGGGAATCGCCCACCGTCATCCTGTCCGATGACACGAAGGCCTCCAGCAAGATCGAGGAATTCTCCGCCGGGGACAAACGGTGGATGGTGGCCGTCCGGATGGTCTCCGAAGGCGTGGACGTCCCGCGGCTCTCTGTCGGGGTCTATGCCACCTCGACGTCCACGCCGCTGTTCTTCGCCCAGGCCGTGGGACGCTTCGTGCGTGCCCGGAAGCGCGGTGAGACGGCGTCGGTCTTCCTGCCCTCAGTGCCGCAGCTGATGGCCCTGGCCAACTCCATGGAGGCCGAGCGGGACCACGCCCTGGACCGCCCGGAGAAAGAGGACGGCGACGGTCTCTTCAACCCGGAAGACTCGCTTCTGGACGAGGCGAACCGCGAGGAGAAAGCCTCGGACAGCCTCACCAAGGGCAAGTTCGAGGCCCTCGACTCGCAGGCGTCCTTTGACCGCGTGCTGTTCGACGGCGGCGAGTTCGGCACCGGCGGCGAGGTGGGCTCGGAGGATGAACTGGATTTCCTCGGGATCCCGGGCCTGCTCGACGCCGAGCAGGTCGGCACGCTGCTGCGCCAGCGCCAGCACGAGCAGCTGAACCGCAAGAACCGGCGGTCCCCCCAGCCGGTTGCCGTGCCGGCGGCTCCTGCGGGCGTGCCGGACCACCGGATGCTCATGGACCTGCGCACCGAACTGGCCAAGAACGTGGCCGCCTGGTCCGCGCGCACCGGCACCCCGCATGGCGTCATTCACACCAAGCTCCGGACGGTCTGCGGCGGCCCCGCGGTGGCGCAGGCCAATGAGGAACAGCTGCAGACCCGGCTGCGCAAGCTCCAGGACTGGTTCATCGGCCGGAAGTAGCAGGGCAGAAGAAAGGGACCGGGGTGACCCGGTCCCTCGCTTCGTAAGCCGTACCCTCGGCCGTTACTGGCCGCACACCTCGTTGAGCTTCTGGAAGGCGGAGGTGTACTCGGCCTGCAGTTGCTGGAGCTTCGCGTTGTCCGCGTGCTCCTTCGTGGACTCATCCAGGAAATCGACGATGGACTGCAGCGGAGCCTTCAGCGCCACGGAGGCCGTCGCCTCGATCGGCCTGATCTGATTCGCGAGCCGAATCATGCCGGGCTTGTCCGTGCCGGACTTCGGGGCGGAGACGTTCTGGATCCGGGCGCAGGTTTCCTCGTTGCTCAGGCTCGGGGCCGAGCAGGCGGCCGCGCCGAGCAGAGCCCCGGCAGCGATCAGGACGGTGAGGGTCTTCTTCATTGGTGTACTCCGGGGTTGTGCGGGTCAAACAATAAGGGCAAGGTTTTCGAGTCTACTGTGAGGGCGCGGCATTCCGGTTAAGGGCCCCCGTCAGGCGGCGCCACAATCGTGCACGCCGCGGCAGCTGCACGCGCCCTCAGGCGACGTCGACGCCGCCGAGCTCCATCTCCGCGACGGCATCGTCAAGGTCCTCGGCGATCCCCACCGTCAGTTCGCGCAGCACGGTAACGGAGTAGCCGGCCTGGACGCCGTCGAGGGCGGTCGCCTTCACGCAGTGGTCGGTGGCGATCCCCACCACCACCACGTCCTCCACGTCATGGCTCTGCAGCCAGTCGTCGAGCCCGATCGCGTCCTCGCCGGCCGCGTCGGCCGCGGCGGCCCCGGCGTCGCCCGGCTCGCCGGTGCCGGACAGCGGCATCGCGCCCGGCGTACGGTCCCCGGTCGGCACGGCGTCGTCCGGCGCCAGGACCCCTTCAAACCCCGAGTAGGCGGCGGTGAACTGGCCCTTGCGGAAGTACGCCTGGATGTACTCCGGGTCCAGGTCCGGATGCAGCTCCGCGCCGCGGGTGCCAGCCACGCAGTGCCGCGGCCAGCTCTCCAGGAAGTCCGGTTCCTCCGAGAAATGGGGGCCCGGTTCGATGTGCCAGTCCTGGGTGGCCACGATGTGGTCGAACTGGCCGTGGTGGGCGTCCACGTATTCGCTGATGGTGCCGGCGAGCTCCGCACCTCCCGAGACGGGCAGCGAGCCTCCTTCGCAGAAATCGTTCTGCACGTCAACGATGATCAGGGCGCGGGACATTCAGTCCTCCTCGTAGATAGTGGGGATGGCTGGTTCGCCGCGCTGCAGCCGGTTGACCACCGCGGGAAGCTCCTTCATGGTCTCCGCGTGGCGCCGGCGGGCGCGCTGGACGCCTTCGGGGCCGGTCCAGCCCGGCAGGAGCTCGCCGTTCTTGATGAACTGCTGCAGCAGCGGACGGTCGTTGCCGTCGTCCTCCGGGCGGCGGCCGATCCCGACGATCTCCTGGGTGGCCGTGCCGTGCTCGTTGAGTCTGCGCAGGGCGTACTTGCGACCGCCCTTGCTGGTCTTGTTCTTGGCCGTCTTGGCCACCGGGACGAACTCGCCGGCGTCGCCGGTGCGGCTGACCAGTTTGTAGACCATGCTGGCCGTCGGCGCGCCGGAGCCGGTGACGAGGGACGTGCCGACGCCGTAGGAGTCCACCGGGGCGGACTGCAGCGCAGCGATGGCGTATTCGTCCAGGTCGGACGTCACCACGATCTTGGTGTGCTCGTTGCCGAGCTCATCGAGCAACTGGCGGACCCATTGGGCCTGCGCCACGAGGTCCCCGGAATCCAGCCGGACGGCGCCGAGCTGGTCCCCGGCGAGCTCGACAGCGGTGCGGACGGCGGCCTCGACGTCGTAGGTGTCCACCAGCAGCGTGGTTCCCGGACCGAAGGACGCGATCTGCGCCTCGAAGGCCTCCCGCTCGGTGTCGTGGAGCAGGGTAAAGGAGTGGGCGGCCGTGCCGACCGTCTTGAGCCCGTACCGCAGCCCGGCCTCAAGGTTGGAGGTGCTGTCGAATCCGGCGATGACGGCGGCGCGGGCCGCGGCGGTGGCCGATTCCTCCTGCGTGCGGCGCGATCCCATCTCGATGCAGGGCCGGTGGCCGGCCGCCGTGATCATGCGTGACGCGGCCGAGGCGATCGCGCTGTCGTGGTTGAGGACGGAGAGGAGGTACGTCTCGAGGATGCAGGCCTCGGCAAAGGTGGACTCCACGATCAGGATGGGGGAGTTGGGGAAGTACGCCTCGCCCTCCGGGTAGCCCCAGATGTCGCCGGAAAAGCTGTAGCCGGCCAGGTACTCCAGCGTCTCCTCGTTGACCACGCCGTTGCGGCGCAGGAACTCAAGCTCGGACGGCCCGAAGCGGTAGTTCGCGATGCCCTCGAGCAGGCGGCCGGTACCGCCGACGATCCCGTAGCGCCGGCCTTCCGGCAGGCGCCGCGCGAAGACCTCGAAGACCGACTTGCGCTGGGCGGCGCCGGAATGCAGGGCGGCCTGCAGCATGGTCAGCTCGTAATGATCGGTGTACAGGGAGGTGCGGGGCTGGTCCCAGCCAGCTGAGGTACTCACAAATTCACTCTAGTGCGCATCCCCATAGAATGGACAGATGACCATCAGCGTTGCGCCCCGCCCCGACACCCGGGAGAGCACCCAGACCGGAACGGTGGCGTCCACCGACGTTTTGTCTGCCCCTGACATCCCCTGGAACCTCGTGATCTGGAACGATCCGGTGAACCTGATGAGCTACGTCAGCTACGTGTTCCGCAGCTACTTCGGGTATTCGGAGAGCAAGGCCCACAAGCTCATGATGGAGGTCCACAAGAAGGGCCGCTCCATCGTGGCGCACGGCAGCAAGGAACAGGTCGAGCAGCACGCCGTCGCCATGCACGGCTACGGACTCTGGGCCACGGTGGAA
>JAODMV010000326.1 GCA_025464875.1 Arthrobacter sp.
ACCCGGTGTGGAACGCTTCGCCGACGCCGTGCCCGGTGAAGTCGCGGACCACGCCGTAGCCGAAGCGCTTGGCGTAGGACTCGATCGTCCGGCCGATCACGTTGATCTCACGGCCGGGTGCGACCGCGCGGATGGCACGGTTCAGCGATTCCTGGGTGCGTTCGACGAGCAGGCGGGATTCTTCGTCGACGTCGCCCACCAGGAAGGTGTAGTTCGTGTCGCCGTGGACGTTGCCGACGAACGCCGTGATGTCGATGTTGAGGATGTCGCCGTCCTGGAGCACCGTGCTGTCCGGGATGCCGTGGCAGATCACTTCGTTCAGCGAGGAGCACAGGGATTTGGGGAAGCCCCGGTAGCCGAGCGTGGAGGGGTAGGCCTTGTGGTCGAGGAGGAATTCGTGGCCCACCCGGTCCAGCTGGTCGGTGGTGACGCCGGGTTCGATGTGCTTTCCGACCTCCACAGTCGCCTGGGCGGCGATCCGTGAGGCGATCCGGATCTTCTCGATGGTCTCCGCCGACTTAACCTCGGAGCCGGTGAATTTGCTTGGGCCCGGCTTGCCCACATATTCGGGGCGCGGGATGGATGCCGGTACGGGAAGCTGCGGGCTCACGCTTCCCGGGACGAGGGTGCCGATGGGTGCAGTCGAGGCTAGAGAAGGCATAGATTGATCATATAAGGCAGCGCGGAACGCCGGGAAACATAAGAAGACTCGAGGAGCATCGATGCCGGAGTACTGGTACAACGTCAAGACACACCAGGTGGAAGAAGACGCCATGTCCGACTGGACCCAGCTGATCGGCCCTTACAAGACGCGTGCGGAAGCCGAGCACGCCCTCGAAAAGGTCAGGGCCCGAAACGAGGCCTGGGACAAGGACGAGGACGACTAGCAACACTGCTACACAATTCCGGGCAGGGGCCTGCCGGTACCCAAGGAGGGTGATCATGGCCGAACTCACGTCAGAATACTCAGGACATTGGCGGTTTGACCCCACCCATACGCGCATCGGGTTTTCCACTCGCCACGCAATGGTCACCAAAGTTCGCGGAGCTTTCAATGACTTCGACGGCGTGATCACGGTCGACGCCGACAACCCGGAACGCTCGAAGGTTGAGCTGACAGTCGAGGTCGCAAGCATTGACACCCGCAATGCCGACCGCGATCAGCACTTGCGGACCAACGACTTCTTTGACGCGCCCCAGTTCCCGGAGATCACCTTCGTGAGCAGCCGGGTAGATCAGGTGGACGAGGGCCACTTCATAGTCAGCGGGGACGTGACTATCCGAGGCATCACCAAGGAGATTTCCATCCCGATCGACTTCATCGGCGTCGAGCGGGACCCCATGGGCAATCTGCGGGCGGGCTTTGAAGGATCCCGTCGGATTGACCGCCAGGATTTCGGGCTCAAGTGGAACACCGCCCTGGACTCCGGCGGGGTGCTGGTGTCGGACAAGATCACCCTGGAGTTCGAGGTGTCCGCCATCAAGGACGAAGTCGGCGCCGGAACGGCCGGGACCTAAGGCAGCCCTGGCCCGGCGGCCTGAGAAATCTCAGAAGGAGTGTTCCGGGCCCGGGAACTGTCCGGAGCGCACATCCTCGGCGTATGCCTTCGCGGCGTCGCTGAGCGAGGTCCGCAGGTCCGCGTACTGTTTGACGAACTTGGCCATCCTGCCGCCGCGCAGGCCGGCCATGTCCTGCCACACCAGCACCTGGCCGGTGGTCGCGTTCCCCGCCCCGATGCCGACGGTGGGGACGTCGACGGCGGCGTCCACGGCTGCCGCCGTCGCGGCCGGAACCATCTCCATCAGCACGCAGAACGCGCCGGCGTCGGCCAGCGCCACGGCGTCTTCGATCAGCCGCTGCGCGTCATCGCCGCGGCCCTGGACACGGTAGCCGCCGAGGGCGTGTTCGCTCTGCGGCGTAAAACCGATGTGCCCCATCACCGGGATGCCGGCCTGGACCATCGCCCGGACGGTCTCGGCGTAGAACTTGCCGCCCTCGAGCTTGACGGCGTGCGCGAGGCCCTCCTTGAGGAACCGCACGCCGGTGGCCACGGCCTGCTGGGCCGAGACCTCGTAACTGCCAAACGGCAGGTCGGCGACGACGAGGGCGCGCCGGGCCGAACGCGTGACGGCCCGGCACAGGGGAAGAAGTTCGTCCACGGTCACGGGGAGGCTGGTTTCATTGCCAAACACGTTGTTGGAGGCCGAGTCGCCCACCAGGAGCACCTCGATGCCCGCCTGGTCGAAAATCTCCGCGGTGTACTGGTCATAGGCGGTGAGCATGGCAAAGCGTTCACCGTTGCGCTTGGCCTCGCCCAGGTGATGGGTGCGGATCCTGGCCGCCGGCTTGCGGGCCGCGGCCGATGGCGCCGCGGCCGCCGCCGGCCCGTTGCCGTAGGGCGCGGCAACTTCGGCGGACGTGTTTGATTCGTTGTTGATGCTTGAGGCCATGGCTTGAGCGTAGTGCGATACCGCACGTACTAGCTACCGGGTCCGGCCCGGGCGGTGAGCTCCGTCACATCCGCCGGGCTTCCGGCTCGGCGCCCGGGCCCGGGGCCGCGTATTTTCCGAAGCTTGTGTTAACGCTGTGTTACGCGGACCGCCTGCTCCAGCAATCGGTGGCGATGCTTAGTAAAGTGAATGGTGAGCAGCTGCGGGACCCGCTCATGACGGGAGTCATGGCGGGCCGGGGCACGGACGAAAGAACCGGAAAGAGGCCAGTATGGACCGCCAGCAAGAGTTTGTCCTGCGGACGATCGAAGAGCGTGACGTG
>JAODMV010000332.1 GCA_025464875.1 Arthrobacter sp.
GGGCTGGGGTGTCAGCGGCCGGAGCGCCGGCCGTGGTGATTTCCGGATTTTGAGGGGTCATGATGTCACCAGTTTACCGACTCCAGGACGTCGAAGGCCGCGCACATGGCAGAACGGTCCCCGCATCACGCATGTCCGAGCCGGCGGCGGAGCAGCGAGGAGACGCCGTGGGGCGGTGGCGGCAGCCCGGCGAAGGTGCAGACCATGTCCGACCACGCCTCCAGGTGCGAGCTGATGTCCGGGGTGGCAGGGGTCCAGGAGGCGCGGACTTCAACGTCGATGGAATTGGGCCTGTCGGACAGGGTTCCGAAACTTTCGGACAGCACCCGCGTCGCGGTCCCGCCGGCCGAGCGGTAGGGCGCATGATGGTTCTCCAGCGCCTCGACGAGCCACGTCCATGCGACCGATCCGAGCATTTCGTCGTTGCCCATTTCCGGCTCAAGCCGGGCGCGGATGTAGGTGACGATCCTGAATTCCCCGTCCCACACCGCGGAGCCGTCGGGATCATGGAGCAAGATGAAGCGGCCGGTAGCCAGCTCGATGTCGTCACTGCCGGAGCTCGACTCGAGACCGGCGGCGGCCGGGCCGTGGGCCACGCCGACGGCGGCCGCACCGCCGGGGCTGATGACTTCGGCCCCCAGGGCGACGGCAAAGGGTGCGAGCCGGGCGGGTGCCGGGATCTCATCAAGGCGCAGTTCGCTCCGACACCGAGCTTGTCGAAGAGTTCCAAGGGCAAAAAGGAAATCTGCCGGAACCTGGTCAAGTGCGTTCACAATGGCAGATTATGCAACGGGCGCCGCCAAGCCCGGCAGGCTCGCCGCCACCGGGCCCGAGCGATGCCTGCCGGAGCTAGCGGGCGCCGAGTTCGCGCTTGATGGCCGCAATGAAAGAATCAACGTCCTCCTCGGTGGTGTCAAAGGAGCACATCCAGCGGACCTCCCGGATTGCCTCGTTCCAGTCGTAGAAGCGGAAGGAGGCCCGCAGCTGGTCCGCCGCCCCGGCAGGAAGGGTCGCGAAGACGCCGTTCGACTCGGTCTTCTGGGTCAGCTCCACGCCGGCTACCGACTCGACGCCGGCGCGCAGCCGGGCGGCCATGGCGTTTGCGTGGGTGGCTGAGCGCAGCCACAGATCGCCTTCGAGCAGGGCGATGAACTGGGCGGACAGAAATCGCATCTTCGAGGCCAGCTGCATGTTCATTTTGCGCAGGTAGATCAGCCCATGGGCGGCTTCCGGGTTCAGGGCCACCACGACTTCGCCGAACAGCAGGCCGTTCTTGGTGCCACCGAAGGAGAGGATGTCTACGCCGGCATCCCGGGTGAACGCCCGCAGCGGAACGTTCAGGTACGCTGCGGCGTTGGCCAGGCGGGCGCCGTCCATGTGCAGTTTCATGCCTTTGGCATGGACATGCTCCGCGATGGCCCGCACTTCCTCCGGCGTGTAGCAGGTGCCGAGTTCGGTGGTCTGGGTGATGGACACGGCCAGGGGCTGGGCGCGGTGCTCGTCGCCCCAGCCCCACGCTTCCCGGTCGATCAGCTCGGGCGTGAGCTTGCCGTCCGGGGTGGGCACCTGCAGCAGCTTGATGCCGCCGATCCGCTCCGGCGCGCCGTTCTCGTCCATGTTGATGTGCGCCGTTGAGGCGCAGACGACGGCACCCCAGCGGGGCAGCAGCGACTGCAAGGACAGCACGTTGGCGCCGGTTCCGTTGAAGACGGGGAAGCATTCGATCCCGGCGCCGAAGTGCTCTTCCATGAGCGACTGGAGCCGTGCGGTGTAGTCGTCCTCGCCGTAGGAGACCTGGTGCCCTTCGTTGGCGGCGGCGAGGGCCGCCAGCACTTCGGGGTGGACGCCCGAGTAATTGTCCGAGGCGAAGCCGCGGACCGACGGATCGTGGAGCCGCGCCGCAGTGTCGGCAGGGGAAGTTGCAACCGTGCTGGTTTCAACCGTGCTAGTCATCGCTTTGCTCACGCTTTCAGTGTAGAGAGGTCTGGGCTAAGGAGCAGCCGCTGGCCGTTCAGTTCCGCCGCGGGGGACTGAAAGAGCCCGACGGCGGCAGCCGCCAGCTCCCCGACGTCGGTGAACCCGGGGAAGGTGCGTTCGGGGGATTTGCTGCGCATTTCCGCGTCGACGAGACCCTTGACCACGAACACGGCGGCGGCGCTGTGCTGTGTCACCGGGACGTCTTTATGGCCTGACTGCTCGCGCCGGAAGCCGTCCGCCATCGCCAGGGTCCAGGCCTCGGCCGCGGCTTTCGCAGCCACGTAGCTGGCCACTGCTGCCGTCGGCCTGCCGACGGCAGTGGAGGAGACCATGGCGAAGCGTCCCGTGTCCGAGGCCTCGAGGTCGGCGTAGAAGACCCGTGTGACGTTCCGCAGTGTGGTGATGGCGCTGCGTTCCAGAAAGTCCCAGTCCTCGTCGCTCTGGTCCGCAATGCCCTTCGCGCCCCGCCAGCCGCCCACAAGGTGGATGACACCATCGATGGTCCCGGCGGTCCCCGCCAGGAGGGCGTCGAGAGTGGCGTGCAGGGTGCGGACCTCGGGCAGGCTGGCGAGGTCGCAGACCAGTGGCGTTACGCCGGCGCCGGCCTTCGCGGCGGCGGCTTCGATGCGGGGCCCGTCGGAGCCGACGATGAAGACGCCGAAGCCGGCCTCGTGCAGCGCCCGCGCGGTGGCGATCCCGGACGGCCCGCTGCCGCCCGTGACCACCACGTTCAGGGCGCGTCCGGCACTCATTCGGCGTTCATCGCGGGCGTGCAGGCGCCGGCGTCCGGTGAGGATCCGGTGATGCCGGCGGTGGACTCGATGACGGGCCGCATCTTCTTCTCCAGGGCCTCATAGAACATGGAGAGCGGGAACTCGTCGTCGAGGACCTGGTCGGTCAGTCCGCGCGGCGGTCCGTCCAGCGGCAGGGCGCCGGGGCCCTTGGCCCAGGCGGAGGCCGGGTTGGGAGTGAGCGTTCCCGAAATCAGCTCGTAAGCGGCCAGCCAGTGGGCCGTCTTGGGCCGGTCGATGGAGCGCCAGTACAGCTCCTCGATCCGGGCGCCAAGTTCAATCACGAC
>JAODMV010000359.1 GCA_025464875.1 Arthrobacter sp.
TTGCTCCTGAACACGGGTACGAGGGCAACGTACCACCGCACAGCAGCGCGAACCATACCCGGCGGAACCACCACGCTACTCACCTGCGACCATGCCCCGGCCACCACCGGCTGCACCGGTCCGCCCGGCACCGCCACCTTTGCTTAGGCCACCAGCATGGCGAACGATGGCCAGATGGCGACGGAAGTAGCACACTGGACGCACGAAGCCCGGGTCACGTCATTGGCCAGGGCTTCGTTCTGCACGCGCGGTGCGTGGCAACAAGGCTACGGCCATCATTGTGCCGGCGGATCGGACACCAACCCCTACGGCTGAAACTCTGACCACAAGATCGAGAGACCCTGATCGATCGCGTGCTCCTGGGCGGCCAGGGCACCGCCGTCCGCTCTCGTCCGCCAAAAAAGCGTTGGTTCAAGGCCCGGGATAAGGAAGACTGTCCTCGTGCGCAGCTTCGGTGTGGAGGAGGAGTTCCTGCTGGTTGATGCCCGGACCGGCAACCATGCTCCGGTTGCAGAAAACCTGCTGACCGGCACCCGGCCGAAACTTGAAGTTCCGACACCAAACAACCGCTCGGCTCGGAGCACCCGCAAAACCAGGACCGGTTCGCTCAACAACCATCTGGCAACCGAAGTCCAGCGCGAGCAACTCGAAGCGGTCTCCGCCCCGTTCACAGCGTTGAGTGACCTTGCCGCCGCGATCAGGGCGGGCAGGGTCGAAGCCAACCGCCAGGCCCTGACACTGGGTGCCCGGGCAGTCGCCTTGGGAACCTCGCCTCTGCCGGCGTTGCCTCATCCGGTCCGACTACCGCGTTATCAGGCCATGGAAGAACGCTTCGGGCTGATACTCCGCGAACACTTGATGTGCGGATTCCACGTCCATGTGTCGGTCAGCTCCGAGGAAGAAGGCGTGGCGGTGCTGGACCGCATCAGGACCTGGCTTCCGGTCCTGATCGCCCTCTCCGCAAACTCACCCTTCTGGCAGGGGAAGGACACCGGTTATGCCAGCTTCCGCTACCAGGTGTGGAGGAGATGGCCCACCGCGGGACCGACAGAAATCTTCGGCTCCGCCAACGCCTACAAAAACCTGCTGGAAATGCTTCTCTCCTGCAACGTGCTCTTAGACCAGAACATGATCTATTTCGACGCCCGGCTTTCCGCCAGCTACCCCACTGTGGAAGTCCGCGTCCCCGACGTGTGTACCGAAGCAGACCATGCCATTGCCCTGGCCGCAATCGTCCGCGCCTTGGTCGAGACGGCAGCGAGGGACTGGGCCGCCGGAGAACCGCCGCCAGCGGTGCCTGCCGAAATGCTGCGCTTGGCCTCCTGGCGCGCCAGCAGATTCGGGCTCGACGACGATCTGATCCACCCCATCGAAAATCGGCCTCGTCCCTCAGAATCATGTGTGAAAGCATTGATGGACCACGTCCGGCCCGTCCTGACGGAAACCGGAGACCTGTCACCGGTGGAAAAAACCATTGCGCACCTCTTCTCCAACGGCACCGGCGCTCACCGCCAAAGAACCGTCCTGCGCCGCACCGGCAACCTTCAGCACGTCATTCTTGACGCCGCAGAACGCACCACCGGCGCTGCCGCCTCCCTCTAATCACCGGACGACCCGGACTTCCTGCCGGTGTCAGAGAAAATGCGGGGTGCATGCGCGGCCCGCGCACCACCCTTGCTTGCGAGGGCAGAACCCGCAACAGTGGCCGCACCACCGGGAAACCCCAGGCCCTCCGGTGCCCGCTGGGCGTTACAGGTCTGTTCGTTACAGGTCCGTTCGTTACAGGTCCGTTCGTTACAGGTCTGTTCGTTACAGGTCTGTGACGGCCTCGCGCCGTCTCAACAAATAGAAAACGGCGAGCAAAATGATCAGGATAAGGACGCATCCGATCACGAGGGGCGTAATGTCGTTGTCCACCTGCTGCCCTGTTTCCGGACCACCCGGACCACCCAGGGCAGGAGGCGACGACTGAACCGGCGTCGTTGTTCCCGTCGGGGCCGGAGTCACTCGGTACGGGCGTCGGATGGAGAAGGCTGCTGCCTTGGTGCGGCTCCGGCGTGGGCGACCGCAACCTCCACCACAGGAGCCCCGAAGCGCGCGAAAGCACCCGCCGGGGCGGCCATCACGTCTCGGTTATCGTTATTTCCACATCCTGCGAGCTAATGCCGAGGCAGCCAGCCCCATTACCGCGGCTCGCGGTCCGCCTTTTCCATCAATATGCTTGATCTTGTTGGTATAGCTGCTCATGAGAAAGGCGCGACCATGACCGAAGAGAACCTTCCCGACGAAGAACTTGAGGTTGTCCAGGATGACGACATCCTGCTTGACCAGACCCCCGGTGCTGCTTCCTCTTTGGAACTCGACCCTGTTTTCGGAGAGCCGGACAACTACCCTGGCGCCGCGGAGAACAACCCCGACCGGTGGCAGGAGGACCCCCTTCTGCAGGAGGAGGCGGTTTCGGGAGAGGAAGAGGACTTCCTTAGCGAGCAGACTCTGCGCGATGAAACGCAGGGGACGACAGACGTGCCGACCATCGGTGAGGCGGCTGCCGACGTCGATTTCGGCGAAACGGCAACCGGCGTGGAAGCGGACGCCAGCGACGACCAGGTGAACTTCGGTGGGTCTCCGCTGAGCCAGTTCGACCCCGACGACCTCGAGCACTGACTCCTAGAGCCGGTGCAGGAGGGGGCGATGTCCCGGCCGTCGATTTGGACCGTGAGGTACGTGCCGGGTGGCTGGGGGCTGCGGCCGTATTGGCGGACAGATCGGTGGGCGCTCCGCCGGGCAGCAGCGCCCTGAGCAGGGCGTGGAGTCGGTTTACTGCGCGGACCCTGGATTGGGCCAGGTTGACCCGCCGTTGATCCAGCACGGCCAGGGCGTCGGCATGGCCTTCGGCCTCCAGGGGCCGGGCGCCGCCCAGCGCCGCCACGCACGCTGCCGCCGCTGCGTCGATGCGGTCATTCTTCCGCCCCCGCCGCGAGAAAGCTGACGAACCCGGGCCGTGGCTGTGGATGGGATGTCGACGATGTCCT
>JAODMV010000370.1 GCA_025464875.1 Arthrobacter sp.
AAAAAACCCGTTTCGGGGCGATCCGGCGTACCCCCAAGATGCCGGAGCGTCCTTCGACTGCGCCTGCCCGCGCGGTCCAAAGGATCACGAAAGAGAGAACTTAATGACTACTCGTGCAACCACTGCACGGCACCGCGCCGAGGTCACCAAGACCAACTCGCTGGCTGTCATTGCCAAGGCTGTCGGCAACAACGCCGGCGGCATGGGCCGCCAGGCCGCAGTCATCGCTGCAGCCTCCGGAATGGTCCTGACCAGCGGTATCGCAGCCAACGCTGCTGAAACCAACGTCCAGCGCGAATCAACTTCCGCTTCCGCCCTCGAAGTCCAGTCCGCCGCCCCGGCGACCATCTCGGCTGCTTCAACCATCGCGATCTCCTACGAGAAGCCTGCTGTTTCCACCTCACCGGCTGCTGCGGTCGCCGAGGCGCCGAAGCCGGTCGTCGAGGTCAAGGAAGCCGTCCAGGAAGCCACCGGAGCCGTTGCCCAGACGGTAAGCGCCCCGGTTGCAGCCGCAGCCGCGGAGGCACCGGCGGCCCTGAGCGGCAGCGGCGCCTCAATCGCTGCGGCAGCGTATGCGCAGATCGGTGTTGCGCAGGACTGCACCAGGCTGGCCACCAACGCCCTGAAGGCAGTGGGCGTCAACTACCACGGCTGGCCGGCAGGCTACCTGTCCCTGGGCCGTACGGTCAGCGCCGCAGAGGCACAGCCGGGCGACCTCGCCTACTACCAGAACGGCGGCATGGGCATGGCCCACATCGCTGTCTACGTCGGCAACGGCCAGGCCGTCCACGGCGGCTGGAACGGCGGCACCACCGCGCTGTACAGCGTCAATGTCGGCTCCGGCCCGGTCTTCATCCGCGTCGGCGGCTAGGCCCTAGGCCAACCGCAGATTTCCGCACTGGCTTCGGCCGGTTCAAAGGACCCCCGCCCCTGTGGCGGGGGTCCTTTTGCGTCGCCGGGCAACGAAATCCGCTGCGGCTTCTCCATGACTTCTCCATGACACCGGCGTGCGCCGACGAGAAAAATTGGGTGATCCGGCTCACCAGTGTTTACTCTTGTGGTGTCGATCCATAGCCCGACCATGCAGAGGGCAGCCGGCCCTCGTGCCCCTGGCGGGTGCGGCCGTGAAGAGGTATGCGGATGCGCACACTCGTTCTGAATGCTGGATATGAACCGCTGGCGGTTATTACTTTCCGCCGGGCGCTCGTCCTTGTGCTTACTGGAAAGGCCAGTGTGGTGGCCGAAGGCGACGACCCTGTCGTCGGACCCCAGGAGATACTCGGCCGGCCGTCGGTGATTCTGCTGCACCGCTACATCCGGCCCCGCTACAACACCACGACGGCGGTCAGCCGCCGCGGGGTGCTCCGCCGGGACGGCCATCACTGTGCCTACTGCGGCAAGGCGGCCCACACGATCGACCACGTCCAGCCGAAATCGCGGGGCGGTGCCGATTCCTGGGAAAACCTCGTCGCGGCGTGCCTGCGCTGCAACAACGCCAAGGGGGACCACACCCCGGCGGAGATGGGCTGGAAGCTCGGTTTTGCGCCCGGGCCGCCGCGGGGCGCCGTGTGGCAGATCAAGGAACTCGAAAAGCCGACGCCGGCCTGGGACCCGTTCCTGCTGCCCGAATCTGCGGCCTGAACCGGCCCGACCGTCGGGCTCGGCCCGCGTCTGACGCCGCCGCTCGTTCCCCGGTACCGGGCGGCGCTCGTGGCCCCGCTAAGCTGGGCCGATGGAGTTTGATGCGGTGATTCTCGCCGGGGGCAGGTCCTCCCGCCTGGGCGGCGAGCCCAAATCCCAGCTCATGTACGACGGCGCCACCCTCCTCGAGGTCTCGCTGCAGGCCGCGCGCGGGGCCCGGGCCGTCGTGGTCGTCGGGCCGGACCCGGGGACCCTGCCGACCGGAGTGCTGACCTGCCGCGAAGAACCTCCCTTCGCGGGGCCGGCGGCCGCCGTCGCCGCCGGGCTCTCCGCGCTGGAGGCACACTATGCCTCCCGCCACCAGGAGGGTCGCCGGGCGCCCCTGACCCTGGTCCTGGCCTGCGACATGCCCCGCGCGGACGCCGCGATCCGCGCTCTCGTCGCAGTGCTGGAAGGGGAGGGAGCGGCGGACGCCTCGGTGCCGGGTGCCCCCGGTGCTCCGGGCGACGACGGTGTCATGGCGGTCTCCGCGGACGGCCGCCGGCAACCCCTCCTCGGCTTTTATAGCACGACTGCGCTACAACGAGCCGTCGCGGAGAACGCGCGGCGGGGCACCCTGAAGAACGCCTCCGCATCCGCCCTTCTTGCTAGTCTTGAGGTGCGGGAAGCTCGGGTCCCCCCGGGTTCCACGGATGATGTGGATACCTGGGACGATGCCTCCGCATTAGGGGTAGCCGGCCGGGTTCCGGGCCACGATCCAGGCGACAGGTCCGCAACTCCGCAGCTGAACTCGACTTTGGAGGCAAACGGTGAAGAGCCAGGATGAAACGCTGGAAGATTGGTGCCGTGCCCTGCTTCAGGCCCTGGAGCTTGAGGACGTCGAGATAGACGTCAACGAGGTTTTGGCCCTGGCCGGTGTCGCCGCCCACTCCGTGGTGCGCCCCGCCGCCCCGCTGACGACGTTTATCGCCGGCTTTGCCGCCGGACTGGCGGCCGGCTCGGGCCAGGCCACGGATGCCGTATCCATGCAGGCGGCCATCGGGGTCGCCCGGCGACTCGCCAAGGACTACGCGACCACCGAAACTTCCGGGGCATGACGACTGCGCCTCCGCGCGGCAGTGCGTCTGCTGCCGCGGACGATCCCAACCCCGAGGGTCCTGATCCCGGGCCGGGCCCCGCTCCCGAAGTGCCTGCGGGCGAGGCGGACGGGACGCGCCGGCACCGCGCCCACACCTGGAGCGAGGCCCGGCAGTTCGCCTTTGACTGTGCCACCCCCATTCCCGCGGCCCCCGTACCCCTGCGGCACGCCTTGGGCCGCACGCTGGCGGCGGACGTGACAGCGCTGCAGGACATGCCGCACTATGCGTCCTCTGCCATGGACGGCTGGTCCGTCAACGGCAGCGGACCCTGGATTTTGGCGGAGCCGGGCGAGCGGCTGGCCCCGCACCAGGCAAGCCCCATCGTCACCGGCGGACTGATCCCCCCGGGGGCCAAGGCAGTGCTGCGGAGCGAGAGCGGAACCATCACCGCGGACGAGGACGGGCTGCCGGTCCTGAAAACAAGCGGCGCCGCCAAACCCGGTGAACCCCGAAACGGCGAACATATCCGGAAAGCCGCCGAGGAAGCCTCCGCCGGCGAGCTGCTGATCAAGAACGGTACGCTGCTCAACCCCGCCCATCTTGCCCTGGCCGCCCTGGCCGGGCACGACGTCGTTCCGGTCCTGGGCAAAGCCGCGGTCCGGCTCGTGCTGACCGGCTCCGAGGTGCTCTCCGCCGGCCTGCCGGGGCCGGGCGAGGTGCGCGACACTTTCGGCCCGCAGCTGGCCGGCGTGGTGGACATGCTCGGCGGGATCTGCACCGAAGAGCTGAAAATCGGCGACAGCTACGCCGAATGGCTCGCCGCCCTGGAAGATACCGAGCCCGTCCGCGCGGCCGGCGGGCCCGCGGTGGAGAACCTGCCCGCCGACGTCGTCATCACCACCGGCGGCACGGGCCGCTCCGGGACCGACCACCTGAGGCGCTCTGTCGCCGAGCTGGACGGGCGGCTGCTCATTGACGGCATCGCGATGCGGCCCGGCCACCCCGCGGTGCTGGCCGAGCTGCCGGACGGCCGCTTCATCATTGGCTTGCCGGGGAACCCGCTCGCGGCGATGATGGCCCTTTCGACCATCGGTGCGCCGCTCCTGGCGGCGCTGGGGCACCGATCACTGCCGCCCGTCGCCGAGGTGCCGTGCGGGTCCCTGATCGAAGCGGACCCCGGGCGGACACGGCTGATGCCTTTCCGGCTGGTGTACGGCATGGCGTCGCCGGCACAGCACGCGGGCCCGGGAATGATGCGGGGGCTGGCCGCGGCCGACGGCGTCCTGGTGGTCCCGCCGCACGGCGTGCAGCTGGGCGAGCTGGTCCCGGCCTTCGCGCTCCCCTGGGGTCCCCCCATCCCGGCCCCCGACCCGGCGGCAGGGAAGACAAAGACCGCCAAGAGGCCACCCCGGAAGCCGTCCTCCCACGGCGGGCCAGTGGACTGGAGTGCCCTTCTGGGCTGAACGCCGCCGTGCAGTTTCCCTGGCTGTGCTGGCTTTGCGGTGCCCGCCCTTGCAATGATGGAGCTATGTTCCTTAGGAGTACCGCATGGGCCGCGTGACGCAGCGCCGCAAGGTGCACAAATTTGTCCTGGACGGGTCGCCGCAGGCCCTCGAATTCCCCGTCCGCCACCGGGAGGACGTGCTGGCCGTCGAGGAACCGCTGGAAATCCGGCTGGGGAACCTGTCCTTCTCCGTCACCATGCGCACGCCGGGCAACGATTTCGAGCTCGTCGCCGGCTTCCTGGTCTCCGAGGGCGTCATCTGGAGCCCGGAGCAGCTTGTCTCCCTGCGGTTCTGTGCCGGCGAGGATGAAGACGGGGTCCAGACCTTCAACGTCGTGGAGGCCCAGTTGCGGCCCGACGTCGTCCGGCCGGACACCGGGCGGAACACCTTCACCTCCAGTTCCTGCGGGATCTGCGGCACGGATTCGATCGACGCCGTGCGCAAGTCCTCGCACTTCAGCCCGGCCGAGGACCCGCTGAGCGTGCCCGTGGAGACGCTCGCTTCCTTGCCGGATCTGCTGCGCGAGGCCCAGTCCGTGTTCGACGTTACCGGTGGCGTGCACGCCGCCGGGCTTTTCCGGATAGCCGAGGACGGCTCCGCCGAACTGCTGTGCCTGCGCGAGGACGTGGGGCGCCACAACGCCGTCGACAAGGTCGTGGGATGGGCGTTGCGGGAGGGAATGCTGCCGCTGAGCGGAACCGTGCTGCAGGTCTCCGGCCGGGCATCGTTCGAGCTGGTCCAGAAGGCCGCGCTGGCCGGAATCCCCGTGTTGGCGGCCGTCAGCGCCCCGTCCAGCCTGGCCGTCGAGTTGGCGGAAGCCAGCGGCATGACACTGGCCGGATTCAGCCGCGGCACCTCACTGAATGTGTACACGGGCCGCCGAAGGGTGGCCGCAGCGGCGCCGGTGGCCGGATAGCGGGCGCCCCGGTTCGACCCGTCCCGGCAAACTTGGCCGGCTCCAGTTTTTGTCCGCCAGCGCCGAGAGGAGCACAGTGCACGACGAGGACCGCCGTCTTACGGAAGTCCGGCTGGACCGCTTTCTGCGCGACCGCATCATCCCCGCGGTGTACACCCGCAGCGTGCCGCTGGCCCTGAGCAGTTGGGAGGTGCCCGACGAGCCGGTGCCGGTGCTGGAGGCGCTCCGGCAGGAGTTCAGGCCGCGGGAACACGGGGCGGCCTGGGGCCGGCCGTGGAGCACCACGTGGTTGCGGCTGCAGGGCGTTGTGCCGGACTCCTGGGGCACCGCGGCGGACACCTCGGTGGAAATGGTGGTGGACCTTGGCTTCGGCGCTGACCTGCCGGGCTTCCAGTGCGAAGGCATCGCCTGGCGGCCGGACGGAACCATCATCAAGGCCATCTCCCCGCGGAACCAGTACATCCCCTTGAAACTGCTGGGCAGCGGCATGTCCGTTGACTTTTACGTCGAGGCCGCAGCGAACCCGGATCTGTCGCAGGGCTGGACTTTCGCGCCCACGCCCCTCGGGGACAAGGCGAGCTCCGGCGCCGAACCCAGATACCGGCTCGGCCGGATTGTCATCGCGGAGCTGAACCAGACGGTCTGGGCGCTGCAGCAGGACATCTGGACCCTCCGCGGGCTCATGCACGAGCTGCCCATGGAGCTGCCGCGCCGTGCTGAGGTCCTGCGCGCGCTCGAACGGATGCTGGACGTGCTGGACCCGGAGGACGTTCCCGGAACGGCAGCGGCCGCGCGGAAGGCGCTGGCGGGGGTGCTGGCCCGGCCGGCCTACGCCTCGGCGCACCAGCTCGTGGCCACGGGGCACTCGCACATTGATTCCGCCTGGCTGTGGCCGGTCCGGGAAACCATCCGCAAATGCGCCAGGACCTTCTCCAACGTGGTGGCGTTGATGGATGAGCACCCCGAATTCGTGTTTTCCTGCTCCTCGGCCCAGCAGCTGGCCTGGATGAAGGAATCGTATCCGGAGCTGTTCGGGCGCATCCAGGAGAAGGTCAAGACGGGACAGTTTGTCCCCGTGGGCGGCATGTGGGTCGAAGCGGACACCAACATGCCCGGCGGCGAAGCCATGGCCCGGCAGTTCCTGGAGGGCAAGAGCTT